>JAJYPQ010000172.1 GCA_021795255.1 Pseudomonadota bacterium | reverse complement strand
GAACAGAAGCACGCCCAGAGCATCGAGGCCGGATTCGTGGCGATGTCGAAGACGCGCGGGACGCAGCGGGATGCGGTCCGCCAAGCCAAGGGGAAGATCAAGGAGGGTCAGGGCGAAGCAGCGGCCAAGAAGACCGAGAACGCTGCAGCTACTGGCAAGGAGTCGGGGTTGGCGTCGGGGGAGAAGGGAGGGGATAAGGAAGTCTAAGGCTGAGGTTCATCGGCTTTAGAACCCGGTAATGCCTTAGTCCGGTTCTGGGTTTCCAGCCAGTCGTGCCGCGAATTTGCGATCCCGCACCGCAGTGACTCTTTTGATTAACGGATCTTCACCGCGGCGCGGATCCCCCAATGGCGGGACGGGGTAGCCGCGCGCCTTTTCGATCTCGGCGATCGCCACCTCACGCCAAGCGTCATGCTGGTCCGACAGTCTGTCATACTGCGCGCCCAGCTTCTTGTACCTTGCCTCCCACTCGTCGATGATGGCGGCCAACTTGAGGACGTTGTCCCGCCTGGCCTCCGCCGCGATGCGCCGCGCGCGGGCCTCTTCGTGCTCCTCTTTCAGTCGCTTAAGGTGTGCGTCGAGGACGGCATTGGCAGCACCCATGCCCAGCTTGTCGCCTTCGTACCACTCGCCGTTCGGGCCCTGAAACGGATTTAAAAGACCGGCTGGTGAACTCGCGCCCATGGCTCTGGCACCTCTCCGCTGGATTTGTGTGAAACTTAGCCCCTGGGAACACGCGAGTCAAGGGGTGGGGTAGGGCAGATCCGATTGCGCTGTTGGCGTAGGCTCGGACGAGCGAACGAAATTATTAAGCGAAAATCTGGTGACGGAGTTTGTGGGATCGCGATCAGGAACCTTGGCGGGGCATGCCAGATGGACTCCATGAGTCGACGGTCGTGAACCAGGACACCCATTCGAGAGTAGCGAGTCCTACAGCCTCGTTGTCGTAGGAGTCATCCTCACTGCCAACGGGTGGCTCGATGCCGGCTTGATTGAGACCACAGCATCAATATATGGTTGTTTGACACCAGGATGCCCCTTCTAAACCGCCTTCAATCTTACATCTCGCCCGCTTCTTGACCAAAAACCTGTCTACAAATTCTCCTGAGGAGCCGGAAAAAAATATGCAGGCACTCTGGCCATATTCGTTTTGTTTCTTGCCACTCGCGCTTAAGTAGCTGACGTGCCTCATTAACAGCAAAATCGGCCTTTGGTTTCCATGAGGACTCAAATGTGTTAAATTTAGAATTGGTGTTAGTGTGGGTCGGAAAAGTACTTGGATCTAATAGATCGTCAAGAGTACGCAAAAATGTCTCATCGCTTGGGTAGTCTTTGTTGTAATTGGGATTAAGTCGCATCTTTATTCTCGCCAATACAACCTGCGCCCTGTTGTTTATTTGAAATAGATTCTGGTATTTTGGCGCTGTTGGCGGTCCGTTATTTTGCGCATCGCGAAAAACATCATACTCCCGTGCCCATTTATGGGTTAGGCCGATGAATTGGGCGACGTCCGCTCTGAGATCATTAATCCAGGCTTGACGAAACTCCGCTATCTTGACCTTATGAGAAATCCAGCTCGATATAGCAGCTGCCAAGACCCCACCGAAAAGTATTGCGACTATGGTGGACATGCGCGCCACACCTGTTTCTCGTAGGTCATCGCTCAGTCCCGTGGAGATCTGGCGACTGTCGGGCCGCAACGGCCAGTGCCCGCCAGTATTCCTGATCACGGTTGGCTTCCTCGTGCGCCCGGTACCGAAAAATCCCCTTGGGGGTACGGGTACGCGTTTGGGATAGCTCGACCAAAAGCGCCTGCAGGGCTGCGTCCGGCGATCGGGGTTGGCCCATCGGGCGCGCTTGTCGACGCCCGACCACGCGCTGCAAAGGCTGCTGGTCGGGGGGAATGTTCATCCGTGCGCGCATCATGCCGCGCCTTCCCACGCACTCACGCGCGTCCCACCGCTTGCCACGATCTCCTTGTACAGGGCTTGTGCGGTCCGCCACGAGCCGCCCGCTCCGATGGCTGCGGAGAGGATAGTGGCGGGTGCGCATTCCGAAAAGAGCGAAAAGAGTACCGACCGGGGAAGCCCCGGGGGAATGCTGGCAAGTGTCCCCGTGCGCAGGACGGCCGCCACGTCATCGGCCATGACCACATCCCCGTAGGGGGCATTCAAGTGCGCGGCGATCATTTCCAGGTGGGATGTTTTCATCTTTACCGGGCCTTTAGGGATGAAAATCCAGGTGGTCATCTGGACCAATAATTTGGTCGAAAATCAGTGTGGCCAAACCGAGGCACGCCGATTTGACTTTCTGCCAATCCTGCCACTGCAGATCAAGGTGCTTGTATTCGGCCAGATTCACCTCTTCGAGATCATAGGGTAGGGCGTTCCCCAACTGGATCTGAAGCTGTTGCAGGGCTGACTCGTCGTTCGGCTGCGGATAGAGACGGTCGAAGTCGCGTAAGGCGGCGGCAACTTCCTCGGCGCCCATCCGATTCGCCAAGGCAACGAAGTCCAGATAATCGCGTGTCGCGTTACGCTTGAGGATCAGGATGCCCTTGATCCGAAGGATCTCCGCCTCTGTTGGCACCGTGAGCTTCTGGCCCAGGATGTCAATCTGCGCGGTTTCCAGCGGCTCCTTGCGAATCAACTGCCGCACGCCGGTCTCGATGCCATCCAGGCTGCCAAGAATTTGCACGGGGCGCCGCACGCGGGCCGTTTTCCAGCCGGCGATTGATTCCAGTTGCGCGAGCACCTGATCAAAGCGCTCGCGCAGGTCCGTCACGACATGGTCGGCGTCAACCGAAAGCCGGTGGCCAGCGTAGAGCGCAGAGGCCGTGCCGCCTACCAGGACGGCATCTGGCAGAATGCGTTGCAGATGGGCCGCAGAGGACAAAACGTCTTCCCAATCAGGCAAGATGTCGTTCGGCATAGTGCTTCCAGAAATGGTAGCGCTGGGCATAGGGATCCTGCGTATAAGCTTCGCAAATGCGCAGGACCTTCTTGAACAAGGCCGGGTCCTGCAAGGCGGCTCGGCGCAATTCGGCCCAGTCGCGTCGCTTTCCGCGGCCGATCACGTCGTCGATGGCAGCCAGTGTAAAGCCTTGGTGGTTCAGGTGACGATGCAGCATGGATTCATGATACTCCAAACCTAGCGCGGGTTGGCGACGACGGCGGCGTTGACCTCTTTCGCAAAGGCCTTCATCTCGCGCATGACGCGATCGGATTCCGCGGCATCCAAAATGGCCTCCCCGCACGCCGGGCAGAACTCCCCCATCACCGCCGGGATGGTGGTGGTCTCGCCCTTGACGGGACATTTCATGGTCATAGCTCCTGGACATCAAAAGGGATCAAATGAAATATCGACCCCTTCCATATAATTTTCCTGTTCGAAAAGAATGCGACCACCGCGCACAGACAGAGCCCTGTCAAGGATAACCCTCGCATTGTCTATCATATGCTTTGATTCCAGCCTTTTGAGAAACGATGCGGTCGAATAGACGACAACTCGATCCGGAAGTCGGACCAAAAAATTCGTTTTCGCCACATCCGCGTCTTCGAAGAGCAGGATTCCTATCCTGTCGTTCGACTTCGCAAGTTCACGGGAGAGAATTTCGGAGGCGGATTCCTCGCCCCGCGACCGACTTCGTGCCGCGGGGTTTGTCTTGAGAAGAATTTCGAATTCATCAAAAGTCTCTGTTGTCCCGACATAGACCCTCTCAGGTTCATTTCTGCGAATCCAATCCAGGATTTCCTGCGCGCCAGGCTTGTCGAGATGACGGGTCACTTCGAATCTCACCATATCCGGAATGATGACGCGCAATCCCGGCAAAAGCAATGTATCGAGTGCACCAGCTATCGCCAACGTCACCAGTGGACTGGCATCCGTCACAATAATGGATGCCTTTGGATTTTGGGAACCTGCCGGTTCCATCAAAACACCTCTTCCACCAGTTTCTGTTGGGCGTCTGTTCTTTTCGGTTCGACGGTCGGGTAAGGAAGATTCCTCTTTCCAAGGCCTTCCAGGATGTCTCCCCACCACCATTCCTGGCCTGTCGCTTCCTCGAATTCGCGGTGGCTTATTTGCCCGGCAGAGAGCTGACGAAAATATTCGTCGAGCCGCTTTTCATCCGCAACGTCAGCGGATGGCGGATGTGCCAATTGCGGTTGAGTCATAGCGTGCTCCTTGAATATGCGTTTCATGCGAACCGGTCTTCGACGGGACTCTGACGGCGCACCGGCAATGGTGGAACGTGATCCACGGCGGACAGGCCGAGACGGTAGTGCCAATACGTCCAGGATCGCTCATTTTGGTTGGCGAGGTGCATGAAATCTCTCCCCTTCATCGTGAGGCCAATCCGCCTGTTTTTTCCATTTTGGACCGCTTGGCCAGCAAATCCAACAGGCTCGCTTTTTCGCGTTCAGCCGCCTTCAGCTGTTCGGCCTGTGCGGCGATCTTTTCGGCGGCGGCCGCCAGTCTCTCCTTGGCGATCGCCTCGCCCTGCCTGGCCTCGTCGGCCTGACCCTGTAGGGATTTGGTGGTCTCAAGGAGACGTGCGATCTCCTGCTGGCTGCCGGCCTCGCGCTCTCTTCCTGCGGCTTTTGTGGCTGCCAGGTCTTCGCGGGCTGCCTGCAGCTCAGCGGCCAACTCATCGCCGCGCTCCCGTGCCTTGGCAAGCGCGGCCTCCGCGCGCTTGGCCACCTCGCGGGCCTCGGCCACCTGCTGCAGCATGTGATTCTGCACGCCCTCGAGGCGGGCGTGGGCCTTTTCGATCTCGGCCCGGTACGTCGCATCCCTCCGGGTTGCGGCCTCCGTGAGTGCCGCGATACGCGACTCGTAATCGGTCTGCTGCCGGCTCAGCCGGCGCTCGGCGTCGGCGTGTTGTGCCTCCAGCTGACCCGAAAGCATCTCGACCTGCGCGTGGGCGGTGTCAGCCGCCGTCCGGGCCTCCACCAGTTCCTGGCGGAGCGCCGTGATGGTGTCGTCCTGACTGGTGATCTGGGCGTGTAAAACGGCATGGCTATCCCGCGCACGCGCGAGATCGCCCTCTAACGCCCGTAGGCGTTCCTGGAGGGCCTCCCTCTGGTTTTCGATCTCTTGCCTACGCTCGAGCAGCGCCGCTTCCGCAGCCTGGGAAGCGGCGTCCCAGAGGGCGTGCGCGGCATTCAGTACGGGGTGGGGGAGGGCGGCTCTCTGGGCGTCCATCCTGGCGCGCTCGCGCCGCCAGATTCTGAGCTCATCATTGATCGTGGTGCGACTTCCCTGCTTCAGCTCCGCGTAGAGGCGATCGACCGTGACCTCATGCGGTGAAGACCCTTCGGCCACGAATCGGTCGGCCACCGCGCGCACGCGCTCGCGGGTATCGCTGAAACGGCCTGCCATAAACCCTCCGATGACACCTGTTTTTCCGTACCCTGTAAACAGTATAACAGGGATATTACATTATATGTAGTACGATTTACCGTAATTATTTGTGATAATTCCTATTATCGCAAGTTATTCTGCCGTACCATGGCGCACAGGGTCCGCGGAATCCCAGAGACCGAAGGAGCCATGCAAGAACACGAATTGGCCTGTATCGACCTGCCGGCCGTACCGGCGCGGCTGGACGGCCGCCAAGGGACGAACCGCGCCGTGGGGGCGCGCCGACAGATCGCCGCCGACACGGACATCGAGGCCGTGCGCGCGTGGCTCGCCGAGTACGCCGACTCGCCGCATACCCTGCGTGCCTACCGCAAGGAAGTCGTGCGGTTGATGTTCTGGGCCGGGCAGACGCTGGGCAAGCCACTCTCGAGCCTCACCCGCGAGGACCTGTTGCTCTACGAGGTATTCCTGGCACGCCCGACCGGGGATTGGGCGGATCCGGCGCGGCCGCGAAAGGGTGGGGGGCGGCGCCTGTTCGAGGGGCCTCTTTCGCCCGCGTCCATCCGCCACGCTCTCGGCATCCTCTCCGGGCTGTTTGGGTACCTCACGGCCGCCGGCTACCTGGCCGGCAATCCGCTGGCGCTACGCCGGCGCAAGAGTCGCAAGGGTCGGGGGACGCGGCCCGGGCAGGAGCGCTACCTGGATCAGGCCTTGTGGGCGCGCCTGCTGGCCTTCATTGATACCCTGCCGACCGGTACGGCCCGCGAGCGGCAGCACCATGAGCGCGCGCGCTGGCTGTTCCGCCTGCTCTACGCCACCGCCTTGCGGGCGTCAGAAGTGGCGCAGGCCCGGACAGGCGACCTTGTGCAACGGCGCGGCCGCTGGTGGCTGCGGGTCACCGGCAAGGGCGGAGTGACAGGGGAGGTGCCCGTAAGCGACGGTCTCATAGCCGATCTGGGGCGCTACAGGCGCCTTTACGGCCTCTCCGAGAATCCAGACACGGCTGAGCCCGATATACCGCTTGTGCTGCCCGTGGCGGGCGTGAGGGGGCAGCGGCTGACGCCGGCGACCATCTACCTGGTCGTCAAAGAGGTCATGCGCTGGGCCGCGGACACCATCGAGGCGGACGATCCGGCGGGGGCGGCCGTCCTCCGTCGTGCGTCACCCCACTGGCTTCGGCATACCGCGGCCAGCCATCAGGCGGATGCCGGTACCGACATCCGGTTCATCCAGAAGAACCTGCGCCATGCCTCGCTCGACACGACGAGTATCTATTTGCACGCGGAAGACGATGAGCGGCATCGGGAGACCACGGAGAGGGCAGAGGAGGTTTAGCTGAAGCCATCTGGCGCTATGGGTCGGGTCGGCACAATGACCGGGCGAGCACAAGAGGCTTGGATAAGGCATTCTTGGAAGTGATCAGAGGCTTCCGTACAACAGGGATTGGTCTGTCAGGATTTGCGCCACAGAAGGCCGTGCCAACGCCTCTTTCATAGCGGCTACCATGTCAGAAAAGAGTGACTCTCCGATCCATAGGCGACATCCGTTGACATCTAGATATGTTGCTTGTTTCAAGTCCCCAATGGTCGGCGTCCGCACGATCCCAAAACGCCCGTCAAGCGTGTCCCCGCGGAAAAAGTCAGTCGAACTCGCGCTGACTCGCAGGAGTAGGGAAAAATCCAATATCTGAGCAGAGTTATTGAGTGTCACCATAGGGGTTGTTTGTTGTGATGTCGATCCAATCTCGATCAGCATGCTTAACTCCATTGCACGGCTTTCTCTTGCCTTTATTGGTATTATGTTAATCGCCACATCGCCGACTTTCACTGGTTCGCCTTGATTCTCTGGTACGGCCTTGCTGGGGTCGGCGTATCCAAATGGCTTCGCCCCGTTTTTGCGAGATCGATAATCTCGCAAGTAGCGCATATACAATAATGCCTTCAGGAGGGTCGGCATATATGGGCCCACCTCCTCGTTTAACAGGTCATCCGGTACAGATGGTTCCTGGCGGAGAGCTACGGCGAGGTTGCGAGAGAGGAGGCCTGCCTGGCTGGAATGGATTGTCTCGGTTGTTAGGGCGGAACAAACGGCTTGCGCTTGACCGACGATGGAACCATCGCAGCTACCGGTGCCAAGGTTTCCCTGATAGTAATTATCGCCAGGGTAATCATCAGGATATAGGTAATCCCGCAGATTCATGAATGCCGTGAAGGCCTTCAAATTGGCTTTGACAGTTGTGGTTACAATGTGACATTCGCACCCGACCAGTACGGCGTACTCATATTGAATGCGTTCTGCGATAAACGCCATTTCCATTCTTGTCAGAAAAACATGTGGGTCTTTATAGAGCTTGGTTGCGAGCCTGCGCAGAG
>JAJYPQ010000171.1 GCA_021795255.1 Pseudomonadota bacterium | reverse complement strand
GCTGCCATGGTGTTGCTCGCGGTACCCTTCGTGTTTCGACACGGACGCCATGGGGGGCTTGGGTTCCGGCTGTTTCTGGCCGTCGTGCTCGGCCTCATTTTCTATGTCGTCAATCGTGGCTTTGGCGATCTCACGCTGCTCTATCATTGGCCGCCCCTGCTTGGGGCGGCGGTACCGACGCTAGGACTCACCCTGGTCTGCGCGGGGTTTCTCGCCCGCGCCGGGTGATTTTGGGATGAACAGGACTCGCGTCCCGCTTAAGCGATCGTGCAAGGCCTGTGCCTCGGGATCGAAAAATATCCACAAATAGGCGGTGCCGAACAACGCAAGCGGCAAAGTCGCGATGCGGTAATCCCCCTGAAAGGCGAGCGCAAAGCCTTCGATCAGCGCGCCCCACCAGGCAAGCGCCAGCACGTAACGCACGGCCGCGCGCGTGACACTCAAACGGCCGCGCGCGGCGCGCAGGCTGAGCCGCCAGGCGCGCATACCGAAGGTCTGGCCCGACCTTACCCACGCGCGCCCGAAATAGGCAAATCCCACGAGCGGGAAATAGGCGCCCAGAAGGGTCTGGAGGGCGGAGCTTTGTAGTTTGTGGGCCACGGCAAAGGCGATGGCAATGGGCGCGGCGGCCGCTACCCACACCGCGACGAGCAAAAACGCGTCAAAGGAATTCGCGCCCATGCGGCGCACGAGCGCACTCGTGCGGCCGGGAGGGGAACTGACAGCCACATGTGTGTTCAAAGCGTGATCAATCCGAGAGAAGCGAAGGAGGCATGCTGCTTCGCCCGATCCACACCGGGTTTATGCACAGGGTTACGCACCATTTTTGTCGATATCTTTATCATCTGATTTAAAGGGTACCTCATACTGTACGAGACGCCCCGTTTGCGATACCCTTGCGACCGGTTTGTGGCCTTAAGGGCGGCGCTATTCTCGGGTCGTTTCGGTCTTTCGCCATAGGGGTGTCGTTATGGTATCAGGTGTTTCGCTAAATCTCATAGAGCTCGGTCATTTCGCGGCGTACCTCGCCTTTTTCGTCGCTATAACCCAGGCCTTTGCGCCACTGGCCGCGCGGGTCTTCAAGGCCCCGGGCCTGCGCACCGTGTCTGTCAATGCCGCGGCACTCCTATTTCTTTTGACCACGGTCGGTGCCTTGACCATCGTCTACTCGCTCCTCACCAACAACTTTTCCGTTCTCTACGTCGCGAGCAATTCCAATACACATCTGCCGATCTTCTACAAGATTGCGGCATTGTGGGGCGGACACCGCGGCTCGCTATATTTGTGGGTGTGGATCATGACAGGTTACGCGGCGGCCGTCGCCTACCACGGACGGTCGCGGTATCCCGATCGGTTGCCGGTCATCATGGCAGTCGAGGGTGCGCTCATCGCCGGCTTCTATGGTCTTATATTGTTCCTGTCCGATCCATTCACGCGCCTCTTTCCGATCCCCGCGCAGGGTCAGAACATGAACCCGCTGCTCCAGGATCCGGGCATGGTCATCCATCCCCCGATGCTCTATATGGGTTACGTGGGGTTTTCCATACCCTTTTCGTTCGCGGTGGCGGCGCTTTTGACCAACTGGAAAAGCGAGCTGTGGATAGGGCATACACGCCGTTGGGCGCTGTTTGCGTGGGGTTTTCTGACTGCCGGGATCATATTCGGCGCTTGGTGGTCGGACTATGTGCTGGGTTGGGGTGGATATTGGGGCTGGGACCCGGTCGAGAACGCCTCGTTCATGCCCTGGCTCATGGGCACCGCGCTGATTCATTCGATCTCGGTGCAGGAGCGGCGGCGCATGCTCCACACCTGGAACATCTTCCTGATCATCACCACGTTCGCGCTGTCGCTGCTTGGCACCTTCCTGGTGCGTTCCGGCGTCCTGGCCTCGGTGCATGCCTTCTCGGCGGCGCCTGGACAGGGAATTTACCTTCTGACCTTCATGGTGGTGGTGTTGACGCTGGCCTTTGGCTTGTTTCTCGTCAAGGGCGGCTATCAGCAGGCCGAGGAGTCGTTCATCTCGCCGTTCTCGCGCGAGTCGATGTTCATTTGGAACAATGTGATTTTCACGGTGGCTTGCGCGTCGGTGCTGCTCGGTACCTTGTATCCCTTGTTCCTGCAGGCTGCGACCGGGGCGCGCATTAGTGTCGGGCCGCCGTATTTTGACCTCGTCATGGTCCCGATCTTTCTCATCATGCTCGTGGTCATGGCCATAGGACCGCTCGTGTCCTGGCGCAAGGCCAATGTATTGAAGCTGCGCGGCCGCCTCGTGGCACCGACCCTTGTGGGTGTGGCGTTCGCGGCGCTCGTGGTGGTCATGTGGGGTCCTGTCTACTGGACCGCGCCCGTGGCCGTGGGCCTTGTGGCATTCGTGGCAACCAGCATATTCGCGAACCTCGCGCGCGCCGTGGCACAGCGTCGCAAGCAGCATAAGGAGGGCCTCGCGCGGGCGTTCATGGCAACCGTGCTCGGCAACCGCCGGCACTACGGCGGCATGATCGTCCATATGGGTATTCTTGTCATTGTGATCGGGCTTACCGGGTCTGGGCTTTTCGCGTCAAGCAAGCTCGTTATGATGGCGCCGGGCGATATTTTGCAGGTCGCGCACGAGCGTGTCCGTTTCGATGGCACGCGTAACGTGCGTGGTCCCGATTACACGGCAGTGCAAGGACGTCTTACAATCCTGAACAATGGCGCACAGCTGCGTCCCGAGCAGCGGGTGTTCTTTGGGAGTCCGATGCAGGTGGAGCGGCCGAGCGTGAATTCGACGCCGCTGCGCGATGTCTATGTGGACATCGGTGACAAGCATGACGGAAAGTGGGAGATTCACCTGTTCGTCAATCCGCTCGTGAACTTCATATGGACGGGTGGCGGGATCGTCATTGGCGGCCTTGCGTTTTCGCTGAGCGATTATGTGCGGCGCCGCAAGCATGCGGTGGCGACCTCGGGAGCGGTGGCCAGCCACTCATGATGCGCCTGACGTGGATGGTCCTTTTGTGGGCGTGGCTTGTGCCGAGCATGGCCGCGACCGTGGTGCACGAGAGCGTGATACATCGCCGCGAGATCGCGATTGCAAGTAAGCTGCGGTGCACGGTCTGCCAGGCGGAGTCGCTAGCGGTTTCCCAGGCGGGCCTTGCCCGCGACATGCGCAAGCTCATCCGCCAGAAGCTGCGCGCCGGGGAGACGCCGGCCCAGATTCGCGCGTATTTCGTGAAGCGCTACGGCGATTACATTCTGCTGAAGCCCCCCTTTGACCCGCTTGGCGCCATTTTGTGGATATGGCCGTTTGCTTTGGCCGCGGCGTTCGGCGGGGTCGCCATCGCGGTGATGCGGCGGCGCGCGCATGCGCCCATGCCTCCATCGGCCCCGGAGCTGGGACCGGAAGACCAAGCCCGCATCGAGGCCCTTACGCGTCAGGAGTAGTTATGTTCGTCATTATCGTGTTGTCGGCGGTTCTCGCCTTGTTCTCGGCGTGGTTTTTGACGCGCCCCATCAAGGGGCGCGCTGCGGTTGAAGGGGACCGCCTCGCCCTGGAACTGACGCGCGAGGAGACGCTAAAACAGCTTCACGAGATCGAGTCGGACCGAAGCGATGGGCGCATAGACGAATCGGTGGCCCGCGAGGAAACGGCGCGCCTCAAATATGCGTTGGCCCAAACCCTGCGAGCACTGGAGGCGGGGGAAGGGGCGGCGCCGGCCGGTTCTGACAAGCTGCGGCGCCGTGGCGCCGTGTTGGTGGGGCTCCTGGTGGTGCTCACGACGGCCGCGGCCGGGATGGACTATTGGCAGAATAGGCCGGCGTTGCTGACCTTCGCGACGCTCAATGCCAAAGGGAGAGTGAGCGGCGTCCACGGATTCCCGCCCATGATCCTTAGCATGGTGGCCAGGCTGCGACGTCACCTGGTCCATCATCCGCGCGATACCGCCGGCTGGTTGGAACTTGCGCGCGCCAATGTCGTGTTGGGGAACCTGAAAGGTGCCCGTGCCGCCTATGCGCGCGCCTATCATCTGGCCCCCGACGATGAGGCGGTGCTTGCCAATTACGCGTGGATTTTGTATTCCGCGCACCCGACCAAGACCACGGGGCGGGTGTATACTTTGTTCCGCCGCCTCTATAAGCAGGATTCGCATCAGCAAGATGCGTTATGGTTCCTCGGGCTTGCCTCCTATAACCGCCATCATTTTCATAAAACTTTGATGTATTGGGCGAAGCTCGAGAAAGAGCTGCCTCCAGGCAGCAAGGCGCGTAACGGTGTCACGACCGCGGTAAGCAAGATCCGGGCGATCCTCGCGGCCGAGCACGGACGGGCGCCTGCGGGCGCGGGGCCTCAGGCGCCAGCGGCCACTCCATGAGCGATCCTTTGTTTTCTGTGCATGGACTGTCGTGTGTGCGCGGGGACCGGACGCTGTTTGCGGGATTGTCGCTTACGCTCGATGCCGGCGAGGCCCTGCATGTGCGAGGGCCGAACGGTCTTGGTAAGACTACGTTGCTGCGCGCCTTGTGCGGGCTGTCGCGGCCCATGCGTGGGGAGATCCGCTGGCGTGGCGAGCGGGTCTCGGATCTGGCCGAGGATTTCACAGCCGAGGTCGCCTATGTCGGGCACTTGAACGGAATCCAGGGTGAGCTGACCGCATCCGAGAACCTGCGCCTGGCAAGCCACGTGTTCACGCGCCAAAACCACGCGGGACTGAGCGAGGGCGAGGCCCTGGAGCGCGTCGGTCTGCGCGCGCAGGCCGACCGTCCCGCGCGCCACTTGTCACAGGGACAGAAACGGCGCCTGGCGTTGGCGCGATTGCTAGTGTTGCGCCGACTGTTGTGGGTGCTCGATGAGCCGTTTACGGCCCTCGATGTGGCATCAGTCGTAAGTTTATCGTCTTTGATTGGAGAGCACATGGCGGCAGGCGGACTTGCGTTGGTTGTGTCGCATCAGGCCTTCGACCTGCCGGGCATCCGCGACTTTGAGCTTGCCCGCTATTGCAGGAAACGGCGATGACGGGAGGCCTGTTGGGCGCCATGCGCGCCGTGTTTCTGCGCGAACTGCTGGTGTTTTGGCGGCGCAGTACCGAGGTCATGGCCGCGCTTGTGTTTTTTGTGATCGTCACGACTTTGTTTCCGTTGGCGATAGGGCCCGAGCGCCGCGAGTTGATGTTGGTGGCCCCGGGGGTTTTGTGGGTGGCGGCGCTGCTCGCGACCACTTTGTCACTGAACCACCTTTTTGCGAGCGATTATCAGGATGGTAGCCTAGAGCAGCTTCTTATGAGTCCCTATCCGCTGTCTGCAATGGTACTTGCCAAGATCGCTGCGCACTGGGTGCTGACGGGGCTGCCGCTTGCGCTTTTGTCGCCGCTGCTTGCGGTGCAGATGGCGCTGCCGACCAAGGCGATAGGGACGCTCGTGGGCTCGCTTTTGCTTGGCACGCCGACTCTGACTTTGATCGGTGCGATCCCGGCGGCGCTGACGCTCGGGGTGCGAGGCGGTGGCGTACTGGTTTCTCTTCTGGTGCTGCCATTGTATACTCCGGTCCTGATATTCGGCGCGGAGGCGGTTGCCGCATCAGCGGGACAGGGCTTCGCGTCAGTTGCGCATTTATCGTTACTGGGGGCGTTTTTGGCGCTGGCTTTAAGTTTTGCCCCATGGGCAAGTTCAGCCGCCTTGCGTGTATCACTCGATTGATGAAGCTTGTCCACAAATACGCGGCGCCCAAGCGGTTCTATGAACTCGCAGGGACGCTCACGCCATGGTTTGCGACCCTGACGACTTTGTTGTTTGTCTCGGGTCTCTACCTCGGTCTCTATTGGGCGCCGCCCGACTACCAGCAGGGCAATGCCTATCGCATCATGTTCATCCATGTGCCGAATGCGTGGATGTCGATGATGGCCTATATGATCATGGCGCTGTTCGCCGCCGCCGGCTACATATGGAACATCCGTCTGGCCGATATCCTCGCCAAGGTGACGGCCCCCCTTGGGGCGTCATTTACCTTGACCGCGCTCGTGACCGGGTCGTTGTGGGGCAAGCCGATGTGGGGCACCTATTGGGTATGGGATGCGCGGCTCACCTCGGAGCTCGTTTTGTTTTTCCTCTATGTCGGTTATATGGCGCTTCAGGCGAGCATCGATGATGCGCGCCGCGCGGCGCACGCGAGCGCCATTCTCGCGATCGTGGGGGTTGTGAATATTCCGATCATTCATTATTCGGTGTATTGGTGGCATACCCTGCATCAGCCGGCGTCGCTGACCCTGACGAGCCAACCGAAGATCTATATCACGATGTTGATTCCGCTCATCGTCATGTCGATCGGGTTCATGTTTTTTTACCTGACCATGCTGTGTGTGCGCGCGCGCAACGAAATCCTCTGGCGCGAGCGCCGCGCGGACTGGGTCCGTAAACTCGTCGAGTCGCGTCCATGACCCTGCCGGCTTTTTTGCAAATGGGGCGCTTTACGGTGTTTATTTGGGCAGCCTATGGCTTTGCCGGCCTCATGGTCTTTTTAAACGTCGTGCAGCCCTTGATCCAAAAGCGCAGGTTGTGGGAGCGGCTGCGCCGCAACCAGGATGACGACGAGGAGGATATGTATGAGGAAACAGAATAAAAGACTCGTGTTCGTCCTGGTTGGACTGGCGGGCGTGAGCGTCGCGGTATGGTTGGTGTTAACGGCGTTTCGGCATAATCTCGTGTTTTTCTATTCCCCCACGCAGGTTCTCGAGGGCAAGGCCCCGAGTCATGGGGTGTTTCGTCTGGGTGGCATTGTTAAGAAGGGTAGTATCAAGAAAGATGGGTTGCACACGACCTTCGTACTCACCGATTTGCGTCACAGCATGGTGATCCACTATACGGGTATCCTTCCGGATCTCTTCCGGCAGGGGCAGGGCGTCGTGGTCCAGGGCCGGCGCGTGGGCACCACGACCTTCATGGCAAGCCAGGTGCTCGCGAAGCACGGCGCCAACTACATGCCGCCGGATGTGGCCGCCGAGTTGAAGCGCTCGATGGCCGCCAAAGCCAAGGCCGCGCTCTCGTGAAGAAATTCCTGATCCCCGTGGCGCTCTTTATCGCGATCGGGGTAGCGCTCGGGCGTGGGCTATTCTTGAACCCCACCTACATCCCCTCGCCGCTCATCGGCAAACCCATGCCGACATTTTCTCTGCCGCTCGCCGCGACCCCGGATGTTTACCTGAACAATGCCGACTTGAAGGGGCATGTGACGCTTTTGAATATCTTTGCGTCATGGTGCGTGAGTTGCAAGCAAGAGATGCCAAACCTCATGCGGCTTCACACTCTGCATCTCGTGCGCCTGGTGGGCGTCGATTACAAGGATACCCCCCAGGGCCTGCATCACTATCTGAACGCCTTCGGCGACCCGTATTCGATGATCGTCACGGATAAGCGCGGGATGACCGCGATCAATTGGGGCATCTACGGCGTCCCCGAGACCTTTGTCGTCGATAAGCAAGGGATCATCGCCTACAAGTTCATAGGACCCATCAGCTACCGAAAGCTCCATACCAAGCTGATCCCCATGGTAAAGCGTCTCGAGGCGCAACCGGCCTAACCGTGTCGGGGCCGGCGAAGGCCCGCTATAGAAAGGCGTGTGAGCCCGATCCTTTGCGAAAGCCCTCGAATCCATTCGATGCGCGATGGGCGTGGCCGTAAGGGGTATTTCCGCGATGTCGTTTAAGGCCTGCCGCCCCTAGATACATTCGGCCCACGCGTTCAGTAGGGACGCGACTCAACAGACGGGGCCGGCTTCGATTCGCG
>JAJYPQ010000170.1 GCA_021795255.1 Pseudomonadota bacterium | reverse complement strand
TGTCGAAGTCGTTTCGTCAGAGGATGCCCGTGAAGAGGCGGAACGTCATCGCCGCGACCTAGCCGACACCTTGGACGCGCTCAGTGAACGGGTAGCGGGTGCGGTGGAGAGCCTGGAGCGGCAGGTGACGTTCCCGGTGCGCTGGGCGGCCGAACACCCACTGCCAACGCTCGGTTTGAGCCTGGCGGCGGGGATTCTGTTCGGCGCGCGCTTGGGACAGTCTCAAGCACAGCGCTCAAGCGCCTTGGCGCGCGAACTTGAAGGGGCCTACCTCCAGGGTCGGCGGGATGAGGCCGAGCAACGGCCACCGCGGGAGCCGGACTATTGGGCGGGCATCAAATGGGCGCCGACGGACCCACACATGGGGGCCCTCATTCTTGAGGCCGCAAAACCGCTTCTCGCCCGTCTTACGAGTGTTTTGATCGACAGCTTCCAAAATACCGGGCGCAGCTGAGCCAAACCTCGGCCGCTACCGTCCCTCTGCACAGCCGTTTGCGTAGACCAGATCGGAAACGGCTTTGTTGTGGTCTACGTTAACATTATTCCAAGGCCCTAAGGCGTGAACTCTGCGCCCTGACGCGGTACAGTACGCTAAACACAGCGGGTGACGCGACGCTTGGGGTCCGATGGAAAGAAACGAGAGGTTTAATAGTCTAAGCCATGCCGTAGGCGGCATTTTGGCGACAGTGGGAACGATAGTCCTGATTGTGATCGCCGCCAAGCGTGGCGATCCGTGGCGGATCGTGAGCTTTAGCGTCTACGGGCTCACGCTGATCTTTCTCTATACCTCTTCCGGCCTCTACCACGCGCTCAGCGGACGATCGCGGCGGGTCTTTCGACGACTCGACCACGCGGCGATCTATCTTTTGATCGCCGGGACATATACCCCGTTTGCGCTTGGGCCTTTGCGCGGGCCGTGGGGCTGGTCGCTATTTGGTGTGCTGTGGGGCCTGGCCGTGCTTGGCATCGTGCAAGAGTTTATCCCCCAACGCACGCGCCGGATGTCGATGATCTTTTACATTTTGATGGGGTGGCTCATCATCATAGCCATCAACCCACTTATGAAAAACTTGGCGCCAGGAGGGCTTGTATGGCTCACGATCGGCGGGCTTTTCTATAGCATCGGCGTGATATCTTTCGTGTTCGATGAGAAGTGGCGCTTTGGGCATGAGGTGTGGCATCTTTTTGTGCTCGCTGGCAGCATCGCTCAGTACGGGGCCATCTTCCTCTATATAGCCCTACCGCCAGTTCGTCTGCCCTGAGGGTCGATGAAAGCGCAAGACCAAACCCGGCCTGCGACTTCTGCCGGTCGGGGAAAGCCCTTTTGGCGGTTTAGTGGATTTGGGGCACCGGCAGCGACCGGAGCATGCCTTCATCAAGACGCGATCGCACCTCCGTCAAGAGTTCATTGCGAGAGGGGAGCTGCATGAGGACCCGCATCCAGCGAGGAAACAACAGCGACTCCTCGCGATGTTCGTGCTTATTGAGGCTTGCGGCAAGAAGACCAAGCCAAGTTTCAAGCTCCTGGCAATTTTCAACGGATGAAGCACAGACCTCCGCTATCATCTCAAGCTGCACCAAAACGTCATCGTGCTCCCGACGCATGATGGCCGTGGCCTCAGCTACGGAAGCACCACCGAGAGGCGCTAGCAGTTCATTTTCAGTCACGATATGGGTACGCAGGGCCACATCCAGGCTCGCCACCTCGCCTACAGCCGCTCGCCAATCGCGGCAACCCAAATAGGTAAAGGCCTGAACAAGGCGGCCATCCATCTGTTCGTGGTTTCGGCGCAAAGTGTCGGCGAGCGGGAGAGGTTCATCTGCGTTGCGAATACGCATGGTAATCAACCACCCGGTCTGATCGAAGACGCTGGACCAGACGAGCTTGTGACGCATCTGGTGTTGAATTTGGGCCATCAGAAGCGTTGGATCATCCGGAGTCCACGCGCGCAAACTTTCGTCTGGGCCCAATTCACGAAGGAGAGAGTAGACGTAGCTATGGGGAGAAACGTGGGCTGGTACGAGGCGCAAATCCAGGACATAACAACACGGCATAGCACTTCCTCAAGCGATCATTTTCGCCATCGCCGGGCGGATCCCGGTAAGTAAATATTCCAAGAGATCCCGGACGGAGCGAATTTCATGACCGAACGGCAAGGCGGCGGCACCGCGAAAAAAAAGGCCGCTATTGACGTTGCCGCGCGCGGCGGCGGCCAGCTGAGTCTCGATGCAGAACTGCCCGGCCTGCGGGTTTCCGTCCTTGAAACCACAATGACTCAGGCATTCGAGCCCGCTTGCGCAGCTGCCGCAGCGACTTTCGGCGCGGGCTTTAAGAAGACCTTCGCGGGCCAAGTAGCGTTTGAGCCAAGGCGTCAGAACAGCGCGCGCCGGTAAGCCCGCGGCGCTCATAAAGGTTACGACATCTTCGCTTTTGGCGTCCGCCAACACTTTTTTGAAATTGAGATGGGCATCGCATTCTTCGGTCACAGCAAAGGCCGTTCCCAATTGAACTCCCGCCGCACCCTTTTCCAAAAGTTCGCGTATGGCACCAAACGACCCGATGCCGCCGGCCGGAATCAACGGTATGGATTCGCCGGCAAGCCCGAGCTTCTTCAACACGGCGAGCGCCTGTTTCAACACGTGTCCGAAATCGAAACGATGATCGGTGACGTCCGCTAGGTTCGCAGCTCCGAGATGTCCGCCAGCGTGACCTGGGTGCTCGATGACGATTGCGTCCGGTAATCGGCCTTTGCGCATCCATTTTCGGAGCAGCAACTCGATCCCTCGTTCCTCGGATATGATCGTAATAAGCGCCACATCGTGCCCGTGGGTAAGCTCCGGCAAATCAAGCGGCAAACCCGCGCCCATTACGATTGCCTGGGCGCCACTGCGACAGGCCTGGCGGACGAAATCCGCGTAGTGGTTGAGCGCCTTCATGACATTCACGGCAATAAAGGCCGATGGCCCGGCGGCGGCCCGTGCGGCCTTGATCTCTCGGTCTAAGGCCTCCAAATTGCCGTGCAGAAGGCGCTGCGGATCTCGGCAGCGCTTAAGGCGCGCCATAATGTCCGAATGCAAGTGGCGCAAGTCGACGCTGGCAATGGTCCCCATCGCGCCTTCTCGGGCGACGGCCGAGGCCAGCCTATGGGCCGAAATGGCAACACCCATGCCCCCCTGAACGATGGGTAATAGCTCCCGACCGCGAATGGTGAGTTTCGGGAAAGAAGACATGATCGGAATAGTCATGGTCATAAGCTTAGTCTCGCGAGTCACTGGCGCATTGACGTGCATCAAGGGAGACAGGCAGCGATGGCGGATGAAAAAACGGGTAATACCCGCCGCCCGCGCAAAGCGGCCTTCCTATTGGCACAAGACCCGTCTGGCATTGACCAAGTCGCCGCCGGGCGCGTACAGATCATTTTGTGCCTCAGATCACCCGCGAAAATCGCACACGATTTTCGCCGGCCAGATAACGATCAAAGACGGCACAGATGGCGCGCACCAGCATCTGGCCACGCTCGGTCACGATAATGCGATCGCCCAGGGTCACCAGGCCGTCGTCGACAAACGGTGCCAGCCGCTCGATCTCAGAGGCGAAATAGCGTGCGAAAAAGAGCGAGTGACGCGCCTCGAACGCGCCGATATCGCATTCCATATGGCATAAAAGACTATTGATTAAGTCGCGTCTAATCTGATCGTCGCCGCTCAATTCAAACCCCCGGCGCACGGGAAGGATTTGACTATCGATAAGGTCCGTGTATTGCCGTAACTCCCAGGCATTTTGGCTGTAGGTGGAGCCTATACGGCTCACCGCCGAGGGCCCTATGCCGAGGACATCAAGATCGCCATGCGTCGAATAGCCCTGAAAGTTGCGGCCGAGCGTCCGGTCGCGTTGCGCACGAGCCAACTCATCCTGCGATTTGGCGAAGTGATCAAGACCAATGTACACATAGCCCGCCTCCCGGAAGGCGCGGATCGCGTCGCCCAGAATCGCGAGCTTCGTCGGGCCGTCTGGAAGGTCATTGGTCTCGATACGGCGCTGTGGCTTGAAGCGATCCGGTAGATGCGCGTAATGAAAGAGCGATATCCGGTCAGGCGAGAAACTAAGCACTCGATCCAGCGTGCGGGCGAATCGGCTGCGATTCTGGTGAGGCAGGCCATAAATGAGATCGACACTGATTGACTTAAATCCGAGCGCGCGGGCGCTCGATATGACCCGATTGACTAAAGAATAACTCTGTTTCCTATTGATAGCGCGTTGCACCTCGGGATCAAAATCCTGGATACCAAGACTCAACCTGTTGAACCCTATGTCCCGCAAAAGCACGAGCGTAGGGTCTGATGCGTGGCGTGGGTCAATCTCGATCGAATATTCGCCGCTGTCGTCTGGGCGAAGCACAAAATGGTCGGAAATCGCGACCATCAACGCGCGCATGTCATCATGGCCCAAAAACGTGGGCGTACCGCCGCCCCAGTGCAGTTGGTCAAGGCGCGGGGCAGGGCCCAGCAAAGGCGCTAGAAGCGCAAGCTCGCGGGCCACAGAGGACACATACGATCCGCCACGTTCGTGATGCTTAGTAACGACCTTGTGGCAGGCGCAGTAATAGCATACGGACTCACAAAACGGGATATGCACGTAAAGCGACCACGGGTCTTCTTTGCGGTGCGCGCCGATTGCGGCGATGAGATCCCTGGCCTTGAACTGTTCATGAAACTGGGTCGCGGGCGGGTAGGACGTGTAGCGCGGTGCCGACTCCCCGTAGCGTGCGACCAATGACTGATCGATAAAGTCGTTCATAAGCAACCTCTAAAGCTTAAAGATAGGCGGGCCTTAAGCCTGCGACCTTGATGTAGATCAAAGGTCAGAATCCGAGGCTCCGGCAAATATCGGCGACTGCGGCCGCGGCCTCGGGATCGGGGCGAATTGGGCAGCCCGCAGTGCGCGTGGTCTCGGGGCGGCTCTTGAGGGTCGCATCAATGCCCATTTTTCCGCCAAGCCCGGGCTCGGGGCTCGCGAAGTCCAGATAGTCTATGGGCGTCCCCGTGAGAACCAGGGCATCTCGGGCGGGATCGGCACGGGTAACGACGGCCCAGATAACATCCGACCAATCGCGGATATTGATATCGTTGTCCGTAACAATCACAAACTTGGTGTAAGTAAATTGACGCAAATAGGACCAGATCCCCATCATGATGCGGCGCGCATGCCCTGGGTAGCGCTTACGGAGACTGACCACCGCGACCCGGTACGAGCAGGCCTCGGGCGGTAAATAGAAGTCGACGATCTCGGGAAACTGCTGTTGGAGAAGCGGGACGAAGACCTCGTTTAAGGCCATGGCCAGGACCGACGGTTCATCGTGCGGAGACCGGCCCATATAGGTCGTCTGATAGAGTGGGGCACTGCGATGGGTAATACGCCGGACAGTCATGACTGGGAAATGGGCTTGCTCGTTATAGTAGCCAGTATGATCGCCAAACGGCCCTTCGAGGGCCACGTCATCGGGTAAGATCACCCCCTCAAGCACAATTTCGGCGCGCGCGGGCACGAGCA
Source organism: Pseudomonadota bacterium (assembly GCA_021795255.1). The sequence goes on along the minus strand of JAJYPQ010000170.1, from coordinate 2,208 downwards.
GGCCGTTGCCCGCCGCCACAAGCTCGGTGCGCGCACCGCGCAAGATCCCGGCAAACTGATATTCCGAAATACTGTCTGGTATCGGCGCTACTGCAGCGACCGTTAGGGCCGGATCAGCCCCAATCGCGACCGCCACGGGAAACGGCTCCTGCGGGCGCGTTTCCCGCCAACGCGCGTAGTCCATCGCCCCACCGCGATGGGCGAGCCAGCGCATAATGAGGCGATTACGCCCGATCAGTTGCTGACGATAGATGGCCACGTTATGGCGGCCCTGCGGCTCCGCCTGGGTCACGACCAGACCGAAGGTCAAGAGCTTACCGGCATCGTCCGGCCAGCAATAGGAGATCGGTAGGGTCTCGAGGTCGACGTCCGGGCCTTCTTGTACGCAGTCCTTAACGGGGCCTGTCGAAAGCAGACGCGGGTGGGCGCTCCAAAGTCTATGAAGAGTCGGAATGTGGCGGGCCGCCTGACCTATAGTCTGGGGCCATCGCGGTTCCTTGATGCGCACCAGCAATTCGCCCAGGGCCCGGAGCCCGGCCACATCCGGGCAATCGATCGCCTGAAGCACACGATCGACCGTCCCAAAGAGATTGCCGAGGACCGGGGTCGCGCGGCCATCGACGCGCTCGAACAAGAGCGCGGGCCCATGCGCCATGATCGCGCGGCGGCAGATCTCGGTAATCTGAAGGTGTGCGCTCACATCGGCCGTCACTCGCTTTAGGAGATTTTGGCGCTCGAGGTGGGTCAAGAATTGGCGAATATCGGAAAACGGCACGGCGAGAGAATATAAGAATTCTTGGTTCGAACTTTTGATCCAACGCAAACTCGCTTTGATGCTGATCAAGATGCGCGCGCTGGAACCGGTCACAATGCGACCATGAGTCTTGCCAAACATCTTGCCGAACACAGCTTACCTCGCGCCGTGGGCCTTGCAGCGAGAATCATTCCGGCGCCGATATTAGCGGCCTTGGCCGCCCTCATGACCAACATCCTGCTTGGCCTGGACGAAGCCGACGGCTCGCTTGACGCCTTGTCGGGAGCCCACATATGTCTTGAGATCACCGCGCCGACATTAAAACTCGGATTTGTGGTTCGCGAAGGCCTCCTATGGCCAGTACGACCCGAGCGCTGCGATGTATGTATCCGCGGCGATATCGCGTCTTTTTTGGCCTTATTACGGCAAACCGACGATGCCGATGCACTTTTTTTTGACAGACAGCTCGCCGTGGAAGGCAAAACCGATATTGCGCTTCACATCCGCCACGCCTTGGAAGGCGCGATCTACCGTCGCTTGAGGACTTTTCGCAAGCCTTTTACGCTCCATCAGAAAGAAGGCTATAAGGGCCGCCTATCGCGTTAACATTGCATTCAACGCCTCATGCTATATCCTTAGCCCATAGGAGTTGCTGCGCTCGGTCTTTCAGGGCGGGGGGCCTTATGGGGCAAGCCATGACAGAATCCACAAAACCAACGGAAAGATCACCCTGGCATAAAGAATGTTGGGGCTTTATCAACAGATTATGGGTCTCGGTCGTACCTGCCGACCTGCGGCTTTTTATAAGGGTTTTGCGTTCGGGTCCGCAAGCGGTGGGGGCCGCATGCCCAAGCTCTCGCCATCTGGCGGACTACATGGCGGCCCAAGCAGTCTTGTGCGACGATGGCTACATCGTGGAACTGGGAGGCGGCACGGGCGTCGTCACGGCGGCGCTTTTGGCGCATGGCCTGGACCCGAAGCGGCTCATCGTTGTGGAACAATCGGCCTTGCTATCGGCCCATCTTCGTACGCGGTTTCCGCAAGTGACAGTCTTGGAAGGCGACGCCGCGCAACTTGCCGTCCTGCTCGGCCGGCGTGCGGAGCGCATTTCGGCGGTCGTATCCAGCCTGCCGCTCAAATCTCTTCCTAAGGTGACCGTCCACCGTATTGGGAACGAGCTTGAGGCGATTCTGCCAAAAGGGGCCACCTTCATTCAATTTACGTACAGTTTGCGATGCCAGGCCATCGATTGGGCCCAAGACCTTACCTGTCTTCGTTCACGCACGATTTGGCGGAACGTACCTCCGGCGCGCGTTAATGTTTTTGCCTGGGGCGGCTTATAGGACCCCATTGAGACCAGAGGCCCGGCCAACCTCCACGTCCCGGTCGGCCTTCAAGCGATCTCGCCATTGCAGGACGTTCGCGAATAAGCGCGCGTCCAAAGACGCCTCTGC
>JAJYPQ010000169.1 GCA_021795255.1 Pseudomonadota bacterium | reverse complement strand
CAGAACCACGGCGTTTATCAGCGTGACGGCGCCTTGTGTCGCTTGAGCTGCAAAGGGCCACACTACTGCCGCAGACGACAGCCTAGCCGGATTGTGAGGCAATCGTCAGAGTCGCTACGACGCACGACAAAAGACCGTCTCCCCATCGGCTACTCTATCGCCCCGAAGTGGCGTTAGAATACCGTTATGCACTATTGCAGCAATTGCGGCGGCGCGGTCTCGCAACGTATCCCCAAGGGGGATACGCGGTCTCGCGACGTCTGCGATACGTGCTGCACTATCCATTATGAGAATCCCAAGATGGTGGCCGGTTGCGTCGCCTTATGGGAAGACCGCGTACTCTTGTGTCGGCGAGCGATAGAGCCGCGCTACGGCCTCTGGACCCTCCCGGCGGGATTCATGGAGAACGAGGAGACCACGAACGAGGCAGCGGCGCGGGAAACCTTGGAGGAAGCCAATGCCCGCGTAGAGATCGAAGGTCTCTATACGCTCTTCAATTTGCCGCACATTAACCAAGTCTATTTGATGTTCCGGGCACGACTATGTGACCTCGATTTTGGGCCGGGTTCGGAAAGCCTTGAGGTCGCCTTGTTTCATGAAAGCGAAATTCCCTGGGACCGGATCGCCTTTCCTGCGGTCAGGGAGACCCTTAGGCTCTATTTTGAAGACCGCGCCTATGGGCATTATCCCCTCCGAGTCGGCGACATTCTCAAAGACGCGGGCTCGCAAGGTTGCCGGGTGCGCCTATTGTTCACCCCTTGAAATCCCGGGGCGTGGTCCCCATAGACCATGCTCGGCAGGTCGGAAGAAGTCTTGCGGGCGGGGCTTTGTCCCGGACGGATCTGGTGCGCTACGGCCGTCACCGGCTGAGATCGTACGCGAATGGTCGTCGCCGCAGCGGAAAGTGCTAACGGTCTTGCGGCCACTGGTGCCCCTCTTTTAAGTTTTAGGCCTCGGCGAATATCGCGGTGGCCCTAGGAGGGGAGTTAAAAAGAGAGCCTAGTCGACAGAAGACTTTTGTTGTCTACCCATAGCTTAGAGGAGAATTCCCTTGGAAAAATATGTCTTGCCCGAATTAGATTACGACTACGCCGCGCTTGAGCCCCATATCTCCGCAAAGATCATGGAGCTGCATCACAGTAAGCACCATCTGGCCTACGTGAATGGCGCCAACCAGGCCCTGGAGGGTCTCAAAGAGGCCCAGGAAACCAAGAATTTCGCACGCGTTGCTGCCTTGGAGCATGCCCTGGCGTTTAATCTCTCAGGACATATCCTGCATTCCCTGTTTTGGAAAAACCTGTCGCCGAATGGTGGCGGCAAGCCTGATGGCGAGTTAGCCAAGGCTATCGACCGCGATTTCGGTTCCTTTGAGGGGCTAAAGGGCCAGTTCGTGAATGCCGCGATGACGACCATGGGTTCCGGATGGGCGGTTCTCGCCTGGGATCCGGCTGGGCAACGTTTGATCACGACCGAGATCCATGATCATCAGTCCGAGATGACCCCTGGCGCCACGCCGATCATGGTTCTTGACGCCTGGGAGCACGCGTACTATCTACAGTATCAGAATGACAAGGCGCGTTTCTTCGAAAGTATTTGGAATATATGGAACTGGAAGGACATAGGCGAGCGTTACAAGAAGGCGAAAGCCGCTGATGTTGGGTTAGCTGGCGCTGTCACTTCTAAGAAAGGCGCCAAGGCCTAAAGGCAAGGCGTTGCAGTCTTAAAGCGGGGGGCCACGGGGCTGGCCTTGTGGACCCCCTATCGCTTTGCCGAAGACCTCGATACACTAAACCCGCCTATTTCGGATGCGAAAACCGAAAGGCGCAAGGTTCGACTAAACGCTTTTCTAGAACTCTAGGAGCTTCCATGCACAAAGGGTATGCCGCGTTGGCGGCTATTGGCTGCCTATTGGCGGCACCAGTTATGGCTGATGGGCTATCGCCGCAGGCCCAGTTGAGTTACAGCTTGGGCTATCAGTTCGGCGAAAACGTCCGCCACGATGGCGTGCCGGTGCAGGCGCCTATCTTTACGCGCGCGATCAGAGATGCCTTATCCGGCGCCAAGCCGTTGCTGCCGCCGGCGCAAATGGCGGCTGTCGTAGGAAAATTCCAGCAGCAGATGCAAGCGCGCAATATCGCGATGCTGAAGGTTCTCGGCAAACGAGACCAGGTGCAGGGTCGCGCGTATCGCGCCAAAAACGCGAAACAGCCCGGGGTGAGAATGTTACCCGGCGGCGTTGAGTACAAGGTCTTGGCTGAAGGCCACGGGCCGCGCCCGACCTTGACTGACACGATCACGGCGGACTATTCCGGCCGCTTCATCACGGGCCAGCTTTTTGCCAGCAGCAAGAAGGCCGGACGGCCCGCGGCACTTCCTTTAAGCGGCCTTATCGCCGGGTTGAAGGAGGCTCTGGTTCGCATGCCGGTAGGTTCGACGTGGCAGATTGTGGTCCCTGGTCACTTGGCCTATGGCCCGCAGGGTCGGCCGACCATACCGCCTAACTCGACACTCGTCTTTACGGTTCATCTCGTAGGGATAGTCAAGTAGGGCGAATCAGGTAGGACCAATCGGTCGGAAGAAGTAAGATCGGAAGAAATAAAAATAGGGGCCACATGGCCCCTATTTTTATAGTCTAAGCGGCCTCTACCGCATCGGTCGTACGTGAGTGGCCTGCATTCCCTTCTGGCTTCTGGCGCTTTCGAACTCAACCGCTTGCCCTTCTGCCAAGTTGCGGAACCCCTCACCTTGAATTGCTGAATAATGAACGAATACATCAGCACTACCATCCTGGGGTGAGATAAAGCCAAACCCCTTCGCTTCGTTAAACCATTTCACGGTTCCCATTCGCATCTGCGCTTATCCTTTTTTACATAGACATAGAAATATCAGAGGTGTTCGCCTCCAATACGCCACTGTAGCGTTCCGATGCTGGTTGAGACACCAGCGAAAGTCCGAGAGACCTCGAAAACAAGGAGGGAAAAGAGGAGGTATCCGACTCGTCGACCGTGGCGTAACCCGCTTTGAGTCGGACACAAGACCCGATGATCGCGGGGCAGCAGCGACAGGTTTGGGCAAGACACCGAGACGGGATGCACAAGCTGGGCTGGGCGACCGGTCCTTATCGTCATTCATTGGATAGAGACCGGTAAGACGGCGACAGGAGCCCTCGCCGTGTTGGACTTGCCGCTTTCAGTTTTGCTCGGCAGTATAGGGTCTATGAGAGAGCTCGCAGAACAAAAGCCTCCCGGCCTTCCAACCGCTTTCTGGCGCGCATTAAAGCGCATTTTGCCAGCCGACGGGCTGCTCAGGAAGGCGACGGAGGTCGCGGTGTATGAATGTGACGGCTTGCCCGTTTACCGCGCTAGGCCACTGGCTGTGGCGCTTCCCCGCACTCGTGACCAGGTCGGTCTCGTGCTTGCCTTGTGTTCGCACTATGGTGTGCCCGTGGTGGCGCGCGGCGCTGGTACCGGACTTTCGGGTGGGGCTCTGCCCCATACTCACGGCATTGTTCTTAGCCTCGCGCGCTTAAATCGGATCCTTGCTATTGATCCTCATAACCGCAGCGCGCGTTTGGAACCCGGGGTTCGGAATATAGCAGTGTCTGAGGCGGCAGCCCCCTACGGTCTCTTTTATGCCCCCGACCCGTCTTCACAGATTGCCTGTACTATCGGCGGGAACGTCGCGGAAAACGCCGGGGGCGTTCATTGTCTCAAGTATGGCCTCACTACCCATAATGTGCTCGCCCTCCAATTTTTTACCGCCGACGGGGTCTTGCATGACATCGGAGGAGTGACCGGCGAGGGCCCGCTCGATCTGTTGGCGCTTATGGTCGGCTCCGAGGGCTTGCTGGGGGTCGTGGTCGAGGTGACGGTCCGTTTAACGCCGAAGCCGCCCGCGACGGTGGCCTTGCTGGCGGCTTTTCGCTCGCTCGAGGAGGCGGCTGGCAGCGTGAGCGCCGTCATCGGCGAGGGTCTCGTGCCTGCGGGGCTTGAGCTCATGGATGCGTTGGCCCTGTCGGCGGCCCAGGACTACACCGGTATCCCGTATCCGCCTGATTCGCAGGCCGTGGTCTTGGCCGAGGTCGATGGGGATCTGGCCACGATCGAACTCGATGTTGCTCATGTGCGCCGCCTGCTTTGGGCGCATGGGGCTTTTGCGATAGAGGAGGCGCGCAGCGATGAGGATCGGCGGCGCCTCTGGTTAGGAAGGAAGTCGGCGTTTCCGGCGGTCGGCCGTTTGGCGCCCGACTACTATTGCATGGATGGTACGATTCCGCGTAGCGCCCTGGTCCCCGTTTTAGCGGAGATCGGCGAACGGTCCCATCGTTACGGCCTCCCGGTCGCAAACGTTTTTCATGCCGGCGATGGTAATCTCCACCCGCTGATTTTGTATGACGCCAAGGTCCCCGGGGAGCTCGAGCGGGTGGAGGAACTCGGCGCTGAGATCCTGCGGCTATGCCTTGCGTATGGAGGCACGATAAGCGGCGAACACGGCGTGGGTGTCGAAAAACTCGACGGGATGTGCGCGCAGTTCACGGCCGCGGAACTCGCCACCTTTCACGCCTTGAAGTCGGCCTTCGACCCCCATCACCTCCTGAATCCGGGCAAGGCGGTTCCGACGCCGGCCCGCTGCGTAGAGCCTGGGGGTCTGCATGTCCACGGCGGGCGTTTGCCGTTTTCAAACCTAGAACGTTTCTGAGGGGACGTCGTGACAGATCATGATGACACAGACCGTGTGGCCGCGACCGTGCGCGCCGCCTATGAAGGGGAGGCGCCTTTAGAGATCGTGGGCGGTGGGACACGCCGCCATTTCGGGCGCGCACCGGTCGGCCAGACTCTCTCCCTGGCGAGCCACGCTGGAATCGTGGAGTACGAGCCGTCGGGATTTGTGGTCACGGTGCGGGCGGGCACGAAGCTCCAGGATCTTGACGCCGTTTTGGCGCGCGAGGGGCAGCGGGTGACGGCCGACATTCCTCGTCTCGGGGCGGCCTCGACTGTGGGCGGAGCTGTAGCGGCGGGCTTCACGGGTCCGGGTCGGCCTTACACCGGCGCCGTGCGTGACATTGTCCTTGGTACGCGACTTATTTCGGGGACCGGCCAGGTGTTAGCGTTTGGTGGCAAGGTTCTGAAGAACGTCGCGGGTTTTGACGTCTCGCGACTCATGGTGGGCGGTTTTGGAACCCTGGGCGTTATCCTGGATGTGACCTTACGCCTAAGCCGTTGCCCGGAAAGCGAACGGGTCGTCCAGTTTGAGATGGCGTGGCCGGACGCCCGTGAGCGGCTGAAGCGGTGGGAGGGTGATCTTCCCCTGAGCGGAGTGTTCTATCATGGTGGCGTCCTATCCGTGCGACTGGCCGGGCGGGCAGCCCGTGTGGACGCTGCGGTTCGCGAGCTGGGTGGCGAGAGAGGCCGTCTGGAGGCGTTCGCCGAGTTGCGCGATCTCAGGCTCGATTTCTTTCGGACCCCGGGCAGCCTTTGGCGCCTTCTTGTTCCTCCCGATTCGCCCTGGGATCCCCAGGACACCCTGATGGATTGGGCGGGCGCCCAGCGGTTCTGGGTCACGAAAGCCCCGGCGGATTTGGTCCGTGAGAAGGCGGCCCAGTATGGCGGGCAAGCGGTGCGGATGTGGGGGCCAGACCGCAGCGAGGGTCCATGGGCCGTTCCTCCCGCTGCGACCATGGCCCTGTTAACACGGGTCAAGGCAGCGCTCGATCCGCAAGCCATTCTCAACCGTGGCCGTCTGTATCCCGACTGGTAAGCATGCGGTTTGCCAGGTTCCGCTCGGTGGACCGCCTTGGGGATGGCGTCCGGCTTTTTTAGACCGAGTCCATGTCGTGGTAGACAAGATCCACCCAGTGCCGTATCGACCGATCGCTAAAACCCGCCAGATGTTGGAGACAGCCGATGTTGGCGCTGACGACTTCAGTGGGATCGGCGTGGATCAGGGTTTGCCATTTGCGCCGCCCTAAGGCTTGTGCCCAACGCGGGTGGCGTAGGGAGTACGGGCCTGCGGATCCGCAGCACAGGGCGCTGTCGTCGATCGGAACGAGGGTATGGCCGAGGGCTTTGAGGATAGCCTCGACCCGCTTGTGACCATGGAGCCCATGCTGGAGGCTGCAGGGGGCATGCCACGCGATGCGTCGCCGTTTCGGCGGGGGGAGGGCGGCGAGACGGGTTGGGTCGACCCAGGTCGCGATATCGGCGATGCGGGGCGCAAAGGTTTGGGCACGCTCCGCCTCCGCTCCGTTTTTAAATAGTCGCGGGTAGTCGCGCAAGAACGCCGTGCAGCCCGTTGCTGTGCTCGTAAACCCCTCCCATTCCGGCCTATCCCAAGCCATGGTCGTTTGCGCGATCGTCCGGGCCTTCTCGTAGCTATGGAGATGATAAGGCAAGGCCCCGCAGCACCCAGGCCCCACCGGCACCGCGCTGATGCCGAGTCGGTCAAGTACGATAGCGGCCTTGATGTCGAGATCGGGCGCGAGTGCTGGCTGCACGCATCCGAGCAATAGACCCACTTTGCGCGCATGGCGCGCCTCAGGCCATACGAGTCCCGGTTCCGGTTTCGTTATCCGCCGTTGGAGCGACCCGCTGACCAGTGGTCGAACCCGGCGCGCGACACGCATGAGCGTGCTCACCATTGTCTGTGAGCCGAGTGCGGTCTCCGTTAACTGATCCATGGTCTGGTGGGCGCGGCTGCGGGTTTTTTCTGTTTCTTCGCGGACGATATCCAGGATCTCCGTATACTGGACTCCAGCTGGGCATGTCGTTTCGCACGAGCGGCAGCTCAGGCAGTGGTCTAGCGGCGCGAGATCCGATGCCTTGTCGGGGCTTGTCAGCCAGTCACTCATCAAGTAGAGGCGGCCGCGCGGGCCCTCGCGTTCATCGCCGCTCAAGATGTAGGTCGGGCAGGTCGCGTTGCAAAAGCCGCAGTGAACGCAGGCCCGAAGTAGGGTCTCAGCCCGGAGAAGCGATTCTTTCGGGCGCGCGGTAGACGTATGGTGTGGTGGATTGCTCATGCGCAGGGGGCGGCCCTATACTTTCGGAGCATACTAAAGCGCTAAGGTGCAGAGGTCAAAGAACGGCCTGGGGTCGATCCACGTACGCGATGAAACGGCGCTCTCGCTAAGTCGCCCCCACCGCGCCTAGCGGATTCATCTTGATTCGGCCCGCACGCCCGCAGCGCGGGCCTCTTCTTCGGGACATAGGGATGACCACGATTGTTGTTGTTCGGAAAGGCGATACGGCCGTGATCGGCGCGGACACCTTGGGTACTTATGGCGACCAGCGGGAGTCGGCCGCGTTTATCAAGAACGCGAGTAAGCTGATTGCGGTCGACGGCACTTGGCTTGCCGCTACCGGCCATGCCGCCATGGATATGGCCTTACGTAACATTTTTATCGAGACTCGCTGCCGCCGCTCATTCAAGGACGTCAACGACATTTATAAGACCAGTCTTCAATTGCACGCCATGCTGAAAGAAAACTACTTTCTGAAGCAGGATAGCGATAGCGGCGAAGACACCTTCGAATCCATGCAGGTGAGCCTTTTGATCGCCAACGCCCATGGTATCTTCGGCGTGTGTTCGAAGCGTACTGTTCTTGAATATACGAAATTCTATGCCTTCGGGTCGGGGGAGCAATACGCCCTCGGCGCTATGCATGGGGTGTACGATAAGGAGGACGATCCGGAAAAAATCGCGCGTGCGGGCCTTGAGGCCTCGGTTGCGTTTGATACTGGGACCGGGGCTCCCATTGAATTGCGGCGTGTGTCTTTGCTCGAACCTTGATCTTGGCCACCGATTGGGCCAAGAACCCGGCCA
>JAJYPQ010000168.1 GCA_021795255.1 Pseudomonadota bacterium | reverse complement strand
ACTCAGCCTTAGAGTCGGCCTTCGCAGTCGGGGTCGACGAGATGTCCTGGGACGATCTCGAGGAACATGACGGCGAGTGGCCCAGCGTCGAGGCCGTGCGGACTTATCGGAACCAGGTGCGCGAGCTCGTAGACCAGCAAATCCAGGCCTTGCCCCTGACCTTGCCTATCTCCTGGGAGTCTCCCTGGTGGATCATCCTCATGGGGATAGAACACGAATACATTCATCTCGAGACAAGTTCGGTGCTGATACGCCAACTTCCCTTGTCGCGCGTACGCACGCTTGCGGATTTCCCGAGTCATAAAGAGTACGGAAGAGGCCTCGCCAATACCCTTCTTCCGGTAGCGGGCGGCCGCGTAGTCTCGGGTAAACAGCGCCCCGACGTGCTCTATGGATGGGACAACGAATACGGGAGCCACGAGGCGATCCTCGCGGATTTTGCCGCGAGCCGCTATCTCGTCAGCAACGAGGAGTACCTGGGCTTTGTCCAGTCCGGTGGCTACGAGGATGCGCGCTGGTGGACCGAAGAGGGGGCGCAATGGCGGGCCTTTGCCAAGGCCTCACACCCGTCGTTCTGGGTCGCGAACGGGGCCGATTGGCGCTTGCGCGTCATAGCAGAAGAGCGGCCCATGCCTTGGAACTGGCCGGTGGAGGTCAATTGCCACGAGGCCCAGGCCTTCTGTGCCTGGAAATCGCAGCAAACCGAACGGCTATTGCGCCTACCTACGGAAGATGAATGGCGAAGACTGCGGGACCTAAGCGGCATTCCGGACGCACATCTCTGGAAGGAGACGCCCGCCAACATCGGATTGAGCTACGCGGCCTCACCCTGTCCTGTCGACCAGTTTCGGCATGGCGACTTCTACGATGTCTTGGGGAACGTGTGGCAATGGACCGCCTCGCCGATCTATCCCTTTAGAGATTTTGCGGTGCATCCCGCTTATGACGATTTCTCCGTGCCGACCTTCGACCAACAGCACAACCTCATGAAAGGCGGGTCTTTCATGAGCCTCGGCAATGAAACCCACATAACCGCCCGCTACGCCTTCCGCCGGCATTTTTTCCAGCACGCGGGCTTCCGCTACGTCGAATCGACGAACCCCCTGCCGGACGCCCCGGTCTACGAATCCGATGACGCGGTTTCACAGTACGCGGAATTCCATTACGGCGCCGACTATTTCGGGATAAAAAACTTCCCCGCCACTATCGCCGAGATCGCCATTCGTGCCATGAAGGGACGGCCGTTCCGGCACGCCCTAGACCTCGGTTGCGCAGTCGGACGTACGAGCTTCGAGTTGGCGCGCGCTGGGGTCCGCGTGACCGGGGTCGATTTCTCGGCTCGATTCATCCAGGTTGGCACGCGCCTACGGACGAAAGGCCATTACTCCTACACCCTGACAGACGAAGGCGAACTCAAAAGCTACCGGACCGTACAACTCCAAGATTTGGCTCTTGAGGAGACGGCCGAGCGCGTGGAATTTTTTCAGGGGGACGCGTGTAACCTCAAGCCCCATTTCACCGGCTACGACCTAGTCATTGCCGCAAACTTGATTGATCGTCTCTACCAACCGCGACAGTTTCTAGAAGACATCGGCGATCGCATCCTGCCGGGCGGCCTCCTCGTTCTCACTTCGCCTTACACCTGGCTTAGCGAGCACACCGCGCGCGAAGAGTGGCTAGGAGGATACAAACGCAACGGAGAAACCTGGACGACCTTCGATGCGCTCAAAGGCCTTCTCACAGACCGGTTTCGCCTGCTAGACGGCAGCCCCTTTGATGTGCCGTTCGTTATCCGCGAGACTGCGCGCAAATTCCAGCACTCTCTAGCCCAGGTGACGATATGGGAACGTTTATGATCCAAGTGGCCCTGATGCGCGATCCCTAAGTCCTACCCATCTCCCCAAAGCAGTCCTATCCTATCTACCGTGAAGGAGCCACACATGCCGCATGCCAATAAGGAAGGTCAACGTGTACCTCATGTTAGCTTTAAGACCCGCGCCGGAAGCGAATGGAAAGACGTCACGAGCGACATGCTGTTTCAGGGCAAGACCATCGTCGTCTTCGCGCTTCCCGGCGCCTATACCCCGACTTGCTCGTCAAGCCATGTGCCGCGCTATAACGAGTTGGGGCCGGTCTTCAAATCTTGCGGCGTAGACGAAGTGCTCTGCCTCTCGGTCAACGACGCCTTCGTCATGGAGGCGTGGAGCAAGGATCAAAATGCAGAAAACGTCCGCTTTATTCCCGACGGCAACGGCGAGTTCGCAGCCGGCATGGGAATGCTGGTCGATAAGTCAGATCTCGGTTTCGGCAAACGATCCTGGCGCTATTCGATGTTGGTTAAAAACGGCGTCATCAAGAAGATGTTCATAGAGCCCGACAGGCCGGGCGACCCGTTCGAGGTGTCCGATGCCGACACCATGCTGTCCTACATCGATCCAAAGGCCAAGGAGCCGGAGTTCGTCACCATCTTCACGCGCGCGGGCTGTCCCCATTGTTTTCGTGCCAAGTCCCTGCTCAAAGAGCGCGGCATCGCTTTTGAGGAGATTACGACCGGCCAGGGCACCGGGGTTTCCTCGCGGACCCTACGCGCCACCACTGGTCGCTCGACCGTTCCTCAGATCTTCATCGGGGGTCGACATATTGGCGGCGCAGACGACCTCGCACGTTACTTGGAAACGAAATGAGACCCGGACCTCGGTCCTTTGTATCTTAAGTTCTGGAGATAGTCGGCCATCTCCCAAAGGATTGCATATGCTTGGGCATTACGATCTTATCGTGCTAGGTGGGGGTAGTGGCGGCATAGCGACCGCGAATCGCGCCGCCCGCTATGGGGCTCGATGCGCCCTTATCGAGCCCGGACCCCTGGGTGGGACCTGCGTGAATCTCGGATGCGTGCCGAAAAAGATCCTTTGGAACGCCGCGGCCATCCAAAAGAGTATCGATATGGCGCCGGACTACGGCTTTCCGCCATTTTCAGGAACGCTCGACTGGGCCGCCCTCAAGTCCGCGCGCGACGCCTATATTTCCCGCCTCAACGACCGCTACAGCATGGGGCTTTGCGACAACGGCGTTGAGCTCCTACGCGGCCATGGGCGCTTTATCGATAGCCGTCACGTGGCGGTAGGGGACCAGGTCTACGACGCTGAACACATAGTCGTGGCGACAGGAGGTCGCCCGCTTATACCAAGCATTCCAGGGGCCCATTTGGGCATCACCTCGGATGGGTTTTTTGATCTGACGGAACGACCAAAAAGGGTCGCGATCGTGGGGGCTGGCTATATCGCAGTCGAGCTCGCCGGGGTTCTCAACAGCCTCGGAGCCGATGTCTCGCTCGTGCTCAGACGCAAACACTTTCTGGATCGTTTCGATACGATGTTGCGGGAGGGGCTCATGAACGCCATGATGCACTCCGGAATCGACATGCTCACACATAGACAAGTCATAGAGGCCCGTAAAGACACCTCAGGACTCTCGCTTATCGCGCGCGACGGCGAGACGCTATCGGGGCTCGATAGCATTATCTGGGCGATCGGACGACGACCCCAGAGCGCGGATTTGGGACTCGCCGCCGCGGGCATTGGCACCGATAGCGACGGATATATCCTAGTCGACGACTACCAAAACACGAGCGCCGCCTGCGTATACGCCCTGGGCGATGTCGCATCGCGAGCCGCGCTGACCCCGGTCGCCATTGCCGCCGGTCGCCGACTTGCCGATCGCGTATTCGGCAGCATGGCCGACAGACGTCTTGACTACAGCCGGATCCCTACGGTCGTCTTTAGCCACCCCCCTCTGGGCACGGTCGGCCTCACTGAAGACGAGGCCCGCGAACGGCACGGTAACGACGGCATCAAGGTCTATCGAACCGAATTCACGCCGCTCGTACACGCCTTTAGCAAAGAGCCCCACAAAACCGCCATGAAACTCATCACCGTAGGCCGCAACGAGACCATAGTGGGCCTCCATATCATGGGGGAAGGCGCGGATGAAATGCTCCAAGGGTTCGCGGTGGCCCTGCATCTTGGGGCCACGAAGCGCGACTTCGACGACACGCTGGCGATCCACCCGACCAGCGCTGAGGAGCTTGTGACCATGCGCTAAGGTCTTTGCCGGGCGTACGTCAAGCCGCTTGGTGCGGGTTTGACGCTCAGGTCCCGGCGGCTTAGACGATGATTAGGATTTTTTGGGCTCGCTTGTGCGCGCACCAAGCCTCGATACCGCGCCAGCCAAACCCCCTCCCGGCGCCGCCGGCTTTTTCACTTGCTTGGGTTTTTTGGCTTCCTTATTCCCACGTAACTGACCTTTAGCCATAGCTCTCGTCCTCATCCTGTAGTAAGAGCCTCCTAGCATACGCTGACTGACAGGCGGCGGCGTATTTATTAAGCGGTGTCAAGGGAGCCCCTATAAGACCGCGAAGCCCACCACCACGCGAGACCGCAAGACTGCTTTTGCCCAGGTCTTCGTTCGTCGCTATACTTCGGCATGACTTCCGATGGCACGCTCGCGACCACACCCCCCTACGCCGGCCTCACGCCGGACATTATCTTAAGCGCCGCCGAGGCGCTAGACCTCCAGCCCACGGGCGGCTTCCAGGCCCTCAATAGCTATGAGAATCGTGTCTATAAGGTCGAGACCGAAAGTGTGCCCTGGGCCATGAAGTTCTACCGACCCAAGCGCTGGTCCGATGCTGCGATTCTCGAAGAGCACCGCTTTACCGAAGAGCTCTGTGACGCCGAGGTACCCGCCGTGGCCCCCCACCGCCACCACGACACGACCTTGTTCGTGGAACAGGGCTTTCGCTTCGCGGCCTTCCCCTGGCGCCCGGGCCGCACCGGCGGCTTGGAGACCACCGCGGAGCGCGCCGCCTTCGGACGCTACCTGGGGCGCTTGCATGGGATAGGGCAGGGCCGCTTTAAGGATCGCCCCACGCTCGATGCCGCCTCGTTTGTGGGGCCCGCAATCGCCGCTCTGCGCGATTGTCCGTTTCTCCCGGCGGACTTGCGTACCCCGTTCCTCAGCACGGCCACGCGCCTCCATGTCGCCATCGAGGCTACGTTTTCTGCAGTCGCGCCTACCATCTTCCGGATTCATGGCGACTGCCACCCAGGAAACGTGCTCTTTAATGGCGAACACTTCGCCATCGTGGACTTCGACGACTGTCTAAACGGTCCCGCTATCCAGGACCTCTGGATGCTGCTGCCTGGGGACCGAGCTGAGCAAGAGGAGGCCTTGAGGGCCTTGATAAGCGGCTATGAAGTCTTCCGGTCCTTCGACCCGCGCGAATTGCGTCTCATAGAGCCTTTGCGGGCCCTGCGCCTGCTGCACTACAACGCCTGGATCGCGCGCCGCTGGCACGACCCGGCCTTCCCGCTCATCTTTCCGTGGTTTAGCGAAGATCGCCATTTTCGAGAACTGCTATCCCTCCTCCAAAACCAAGAACAGCGGCTGCGGGATCCGCCGATCGAGATCGTCCCCTTCTGACGACTAGCCCTGCGGCTCCGCCAAAGACCCGCTGTCGCCCGGGGCCGGCAACCCCGGCCTTAGCTGCCCATAGCCTTCGACACCAAGCTCGAAGGGGACATATCCAGATGCACGTCGTATCCCCACAGCGATCGGATATAGTCTAAAGTTTTCTTCGCCTCGCCCCGATCGAGCGGATAGTGATCCATCTTTCGCAAGTGGAGATGGCGGTCGCCCCAACGATTCACCGCCACCACCTCAATGTCCGGGGAGCGTACGCTGTCAGCTATTTGCCGGGCAAGCGCACTACGCACCTCGCGATACCCGGCATCGTCGTGAATCGCCCCCACCTCGAAGACGTCCGCGTCCGGATCGTTAGTAAGCACAAAGAAATGGAAGTCACGAATCACTTTCGGGGACAAGTACTGCAAAACAAAGCT
Organism: Pseudomonadota bacterium; assembly: GCA_021795255.1. Next base: position 1,949 of record JAJYPQ010000168.1, on the reverse strand, counting down.
TTCGTCTCGGAACTCGCGCATCGCAAAATGAATCTGTTTAAGCCAATCCGGATCGCCCGCGAAATCGAACCACCGATAATCCTCCTCGGTGGGCTCAAGGCAAATCCGCTTGATATCCTGGAATATCGCAAACCCCAGCGCATAGGGATTTATGCCGCTGTAGTGGCGGCTATCGAAATCCGGCTGAAAGGTTACGGCCGTATGGCTCGCATAGAACTCCATAAGAGACCCATCACTTATGGACCCCTCGGCATGAAGGCTGTGCAAAACATGATAATGCACAAAACAGGCAAAGCCCTCGTTCATGATTTTAGTCTGCCCCTGCGGGTAGAGATACTGGGCGATCTTACGGACGATGCGCAGGATTTCGCGCTTCCACGACTCGAGATGCGGGGCGTTTTTCTCTATAAAATAAATGATGTTCTCCTGCGGCTCAGACGGAAATATCCCTTCGTCGCGATCACCCGTCGTGGCAGGCCTATTCGGCAGCGTCCGCCAAATATCCAGCAAATGCTGCTCCAAGAAGGCCGCCCTCTCCTTTCTACGCGCCTCCTCCTCGCGCGCCGAGAGCTTCTGCGGCCGCGGGGCACGATCTACCCCGTTACGGTTGATCGCATGCGCTGCATCCAGAACCTCGGCCACGGTGTCGATGCCATGCTGCTCCTCGCATTGAGCGATATATCCCTTCGCGAATTCCAGATAGTCTAGAATCCCTCCGGCATCCGTCCACTGCCGAAAGAGTATATTGTTCTTGAAAAAGGCATTGTGCCCGAAGGCTGCATGCGCGATCACGAGGGTCTGCATCATCATAGTATTCTCTTCCATGAGATAACTAATGCAGGGGTTGCTGTTTATGACCAACTCATAGGCCAAACCCATTTCTCCCCGGCGATATTGCCCCGATTCTATGGCCCGTTGTTTACCGAATGACCAGTGTGGGTAATACATCGGAAGACCGGTCGAGGCATAGGCGTCCAGCATTTGCTCGGCGCTTATCACCTCGATCTGGTTCGGGTAGGTGTCGATCTTAAGTTCGCGCTCTGCGATCACGGCGATCCGCTCGCAGACGGCCGCTATCCGCTCGAAGGTCCAGTCGTTGTCGGAAAATATCAATCCCCCGTTATCCGTCATGGCGAGCCCCTTCGCGTTCGGCGAAAAGCGTCCTAAACAGGGGATAGATATCCGCTGCTTGTGATGCGCTGGCTGTCAGAAGATCCGGGCACTCCAGCGCGGCATCGAGGTAGACGCGCATCAACTCGCTTCTTCGTTCCTGATTGACCTCCAGATAAAACATATTGCGCAACTGCGGCAAAAGACTTTGCAAACGTGCCTGTACTGCCGGGAAATCCTCGTTGGCGTTGTCGCCATCCGAGGCTTGGGCTAGATAAATATTCCAGTTATCGGGCGCGAAGCGCTTCGCTATGATCTCCTCGACCAAGGCTAGGGCCGGCGAAACGCGGGTACCGCCGCCCTCGCGCGAACCAAAGAATTGCTCCTCCGTGCATTCCGAGGCCTCGCTGTGATGCTTTATGAAGACGAGTTCCACCGCCCGATATTGGCGATGGATAAAAAGATAGAGCAGCAGGAAGAACCTCTTGGCGAGATCTTTTTCGATATCTCCCATGCTCCCTGATACATCCATAACACAGAATATCACCGCACTCGTGACGGGATGGGGCTTTTGATCTATGTGGGCAAAACGCAAATCCGACTCGTCTATAAACGGAATCGCCCGAATCTTCCGTTCCAAGGCCTTGGCCTCGGCCTGAATCTCACTCAAGCGAAAGCGTTCGATACTGGTGTCTTGGCCCCGCAGTCCTCGCGCGCGGATCTCCTCTTCAAGAACGAGACCTTGTTCCAGGAGGTCCTCTAACTCACGCTTCTTTCGCGCCCTAAGCCCTACACGGCGCGCGCGCGCCGTGCGCATAGTACGTCCGATGTGCATGCGC
>JAJYPQ010000167.1 GCA_021795255.1 Pseudomonadota bacterium | reverse complement strand
TCGACCATCATTACATCGAACCTGGATGTCACCTCGTGGTATGAGATCTTCCCAAACAAGCCCCTGGTCGACGCCCTCTTGGATCGCCTCCAGCACCACTGCATCACGATCCGCATCCAGGGCCCATCCTTACGCAGTCCCGGTTCCGCAGCCCCGGCTCCGCAAGACACGCCCGATCCGGCTCCCGGCTCCCCCAAGACCCGCCGCCGTTCGACAGCGAAGCCCTAGGCCGCCCACCCCTCGCACGATTCGTGCTCACCGGCCTCCGCCGGGCCGTCACACTCTGCGCCTCTCCAGCTCCCGCTCACCGTCCTTTTATATCCGGCACGGCACAAAGTGCTGCGCACCGACAGGGTCCGGTTCATTGAGCATATCTGGGTTCATTTAAACGCGCGTTGAGGATAGCCGCTTTGAGCAGCCCACAAATGAAGGCCCCCGGCTCTGCCGGGGATATTTACCAAGATCGTTCATGCCTGCTGTCATAGCGGGGCGCAAACGAAAAAGTCAGAAGATCCTATGCCCTCCGCCTCGCCAAGATCTTGAGGAGGTGAATGACGGAGTCCTGCCCAAAGGGCGGCCACCCCGTTGACAATGGGGTGTGATCGCGACTCTAATTCGGTAGCCAAGCCTGTTTTTGTCAGGCCGCCAGAAGGCGGCGGGCGCTAAAAAGGCGTTGGTTGCTGGCGCGCCTCCGCTAGAAGCTATATCGACGAGGGATAATAAAATGACGATGCTGGATTCCGCCCGGCAGTCAATAGGTTCCGCGATTTCTTCGGATGGACATTTTCTAGGAAATGCGTCGCCGTTTCGTTTTACGGTCGACCAGTCCGGCGCTCCGGCGTTTGGGGTCATTGATTTTCGGGGGACCGGGGGCCTTTCTGCAGGTTATGAATACCGCTTGACGCTGGCTGGCGCCGAGGGTGCGGATCTCGACGCCCTGATCGGCGCACCAGCGACTTTTACTCTTGACGCCCCTGGGGGTGCGCGAGCCATACACGGACATTTGTCCGAGGTGGCGGCCACCGGGTCGCTGATGGCGGACCATGAATATGAAGTGACCCTGGCCTCCCCCATTCATGCGCTTAATTACACGAGCCAAAGCCGTCTTTTTCGGAATCAATCCGCCCCGCAGGTACTGAAGTCGATCTTGGCTGCGCACGGGCTTTCAGCGCAAGACTATCGCGCGGCGCTAACCAATGACTATCCGGTCCGAAGCCTGTACACACAATACAACGAGACCGACATGGCGTTTTTCGGGCGCGTAGCGGCTCATGCGGGCATCTTTTTTTACTTCGAGCATCACAGCGAGAGGTCGATACTAATACTCGCCGACGACAGCGGTGAACTAAATAGCGCGCACTTTTCGGCCCCGTATCGCCGGCAGACGGGGCAGGTTGAGTTGGAGGAGGCGGTGCTGGCCTGGCAGGAGACCCAGACAGTCCGCCCCCGCTCGGTACGCATCAAGGACTATAACCCCGACACCCCGGAAGCGCCCTTGCTTCATGAGGCGCACAGTGACGAGGGTGCGGGGACGCTTTATGTCTACGGTGCGCACCACACCAATTCAGAGGAAAGCACCGGGCTTGTGCGGCGCTACCAGGAGGCGCTGGGGGCACAACGCGGTCAGTACAGGGCCCGGACGAGCCTACGCCGCATTACGGCCGCGGATTATCTGACGCTTACGAGTCATGCCGTTGCCAACGGGAGCTACCTAGTGGTGGCCTTTGAGGAACGGGGCGATGCGCGGCACGCCCGCTCGTACGGGGAGCAAAAGGAAAGCGCGGTGGTGCCCACTTACGAGAACCAACTGACGCTGCTTGCCGCCGGCACGCCGTACCGTCCCCTTCCCGAAACACCACCCAAGCTCGCAGGCGTTTATTATGCGCGCGTGGAGTCGCCGGGCGGACCGTACGCGCACCTGGACGAGCAGGGCCGTTATCGGGTGCGCCCGGTGTTCGATTTGGGTGATCAGCCCGTGGCGGAAGCCACTCCGCCATTGCGGATGATGCAGCCGTACGCAGGGCGGCGTGAAGGTATGCACTACCCGCTTCTGGCGGGGACGGACGTTCTCCTTGCCGCCATCAATGGCGACCCCGATCGACCGATAATTTTGGGCGCGGTGCCCAATCCCGACACGCCAAGTCCTGTGACGAGCCAGAACGCCCACGAACACCGGCTTACGACGCCATCGGGCCACTCTTTCGTGCTCAGTGACCTGGCGGGCCAGGAACGAATTGATTTGCACACCAAGGATGCGCAAAACGCCTTGTCCCTCAACGCCCAATCGGGCGCGCACGCGGTTCAGCTTGCCAGTGTCCAGGGGGATGTTCATACGCATGCCGGACACACCATGACCGTCACGAGCGGGCAGGATCACACGGTGACGGTGGGGCGTGATCAGTCGGTTACCGTGCAAAACGACGCCGTTCTGCAGACGCATACCGGCTCCATTACCGAAACGTCGGGGAAGAACTTCAATCTGAAGGCTCATGAAACGTTCCGGGCGGAGGCGCAGACGGCCGATATTACGATTCAGGCGCACAAGGATGTCATCCTGAAAAGCGGCGAGAGGCTCTCTTTGCATGTGCAGAAAGGCGATCTGCTTGCCGACGCGCCACAGGGTCGAATCTCAATCAAGGCAGCAAAAGGGATCCTTATCATCGGCGCAGGCCGTGGGGATATTCACATACAGCAGCCCAACGCGTCGCTCACCTTGACCGCCCATGGCGACGTCATATTAAAGGGTACGTCAATCACGCTGGACGCGCCCAATATTGCGGTCAAGGGAAGCGCGGTCGGGCTGCAGGAATCCTAGCAGCCTGTCGGACTTTCCCGTGAAATAAGACAATAACGAGAACGGGAGTACGCGGACACAGATACGGCCTTTCATCCAATCGATCGAGGCATGGACTACCTCTTGCCGCCATCGGTGCAGGAGTGGTTGCCGGAATCGCATTTGGCGCGGTACGTCGTAGATGTGGTCGAAGGACGGGGTTTATCCGAACTGGAACATACCTATGGCGGGCGCGACAGTGACGCCTACCATCCGGCGATATGACTGTCCTTACTGATCTACGGTTGCCGCGGGGACGTCCTCCAGCCGCAAGATCAAGCGGGCCACCTACGACTCGCTGGTATTTCGTTACATCGCCTGCAATCGCCATCCTGACCATGACACGCAGGCGGCCTTTTGCAAACGCTTCGGCAAGGCGTTTAGTCAGGCCTTCGTCCGGGTATTGCAGGTGGCCCGGGAGAATCAGCTGTCGAAGTTCGGCACTGTCAGCCTGGATGGCTCGAAGAACCACGCCAATGGCAGCCGGCACAATGCCAGTTGGCACAGTGCGCTGTCGTATGGGCACATCGAGAAGATCGAAGCCCAGCTCAAGGCGGTGGTTCAGGAACTGCAAGCCCTGGTGGAAGCGGCCGACCAGTCGTCCGTTCCCGACGGAGTGAGCCTGCCCGAGGAGATCAAGCGGCGGGAAGATCGGCTGGCCGCCATTGCAGCGGCCAAGGCAAAGATCGAGGCGCGCGCCAACGAGCGTTTCGAGCGGGAGAAAGCCGGGTACGACACCAAGATGGCGGAGCGCGGACGAAATCGGTGTTACGGGCAATCTCGTGTCGATGGTCGGGATGGCGCTTATCCGCCAGGCCCGTCAGAAGGCTGAAGCCCCGGAAGCAACCCCGACGGAGGAGGTGGCCGATCCGGTGGAAGGGGTGGCCGCAGAGGATCTTGCGACCGATGCCGCAGGCGAGGTGGCCATTGATGGGTTATTGGCATTTACAGGCCCTATGGGATGGGTTCTTATCGCTGCGGGGCTTGTGATGGTGGCCTATAGCGCGTATCGCGTCGGAACGCTCACGAGTCCTCGAACTGACTCTAAATCCCCCCTGGCGGAATGGGCGCGGCATGGCTATTGGGGTACGGACGCCTATCAAGGGCAGGCCTCCTTGGTGGACGGCTGGGGATATTCCCAGACTGTGGACTTCGCCCAGTGGAAGACCAACCCGGAAGCCGAGTATCGGGTCTTTTTTCGTCTTGTCTATGCCCTGAACGTTCAAGCTCGTTGGCTTTGGGATGGAGGGACGAACCCGCGATCACCCCGGGCAGACCTAAGCGCTCCATCATGCGGTGCACCGCCTCCACATGCCCGTGGGGTTGTGAGCGTAATACCGTGAAGGCCTCCCCCAGCGGCACGAAGGTCTCGCCCTGCAAGCTGCGGCGGATCATGGCAATGAGGGGTTCCGGCAGGTGCGAGAGATTGCTCAGTGTCTCGTTGCGGACCTTACCCCCTTCCCGGTAGCTGCGCCGCAGCAGATGGGAATGGTAGACCCGGCCCTTATATTATAGTGGCGGGTCGTTGTAACTACGTAGGCTGCGCCTGTACGCTTTTGGCTAGGCGATATATACGCCATAGGCACGCGCATTCAATTCATCATGCCACCTGTCGGCGCCTACACCTCAACCCCCAAAATCCTCCCAAATCCCAGAAATGCAGAGCGCCATCAAAGTCGCGGTGACGCGCCTGCGGTAGTGGCTTTCGTTCCGCCCGGAAATACGCTAAAGTTCTACGGCCTGCCAGGTCGATGGATCTAGCCTATGGAATGGCCACAAGATCAAGCCCCGCCAATAACGCTGACAATGGCCGGTGAAAGTTTTCCGGTCCAGTCGGGCACGCTAATCGAAAGCCTGTCGACCTGTTATGAGGCAACGGTGGTCTGGAGTTCCCCGGATGCAGAAGGCCGCCGGCTCCTTGGGCGGACGGTTACTCTGACGTTGGCAGACCAGACTCCCCGCACGCGGCAGTTTGTCGGCGTGATTGTCACCTTGCAAACCGAAGGTCCTGATGATGGTTGTTACCGCCTCACGGCCACTATCCGCCCACAATTCTATTTGGCTCATTTCACGACCGACACGCGGATCTTCCAGAACAGCACGGCCCTGGACATCGTCAAGACGATCTGCGATCGTACAAATATTCCACGCACTGCAAGGAGCATCACTGTCGGTCGCGGGCTTTCCGCTCGTCCGTACACGGTGCAGTGGCAGGAGACGGATCTGGAATTTTGCGAGCGGCTTCTGGCCGATGAGGGGCTCATTTATTATAGCGACGCGGGAAGTCTGGTAATCAGCGATGCCGGAGACTTGCCAACAGACAGTATCGCGGTTTCGCGTCTGGCGGTAAGCCTAAGCAGCGCCCGCAATGCCACTGGGTTTCAAGCCTTTTCGCCTTACCGTCGTGCGCCTCGCGTGGCCCACGCCGTGTATGACTATGCGCCGATGACGTCAACGGTGTCCGTGAAGGCCGGATCCACTGACTCCAATCATTTCGAAAGAATATTCGCCACCGGACACAGCCATGTGGCGGCCGGTGATCAGAAGGCGCGCTTACGATCCGAGCAGCATGAGGCTGCGCGCATGGGCGCGACAGCACACGGCAATATCCTCCTGGCACCAGGGAACGCGGTGATTTTCGAGGGGGCGTCGTATCGGGTCGTTACGATCACCCATGCCGCACATCAACCTCATGCGGGTAGCGGGCACGATACGCAACGCCCTCGTTACGAGGCACGCCTTACCCTGATCCCGCTCGCGATACCTTATCGCCCGCCCGCCAAGCCGAGACCCAAGCTGCCCGGCGTCTACACGGCACACCTGGAAAGTACGGGGCCCTACGCCACGCTTGACGGGCAGGGCCAGGAATGGATGCGGCCCCATTTCGATCTGGCGGATAAACCCCGCACCGAGACCGCCCCTCCATTTTCACGCATGACGCCCAATGCAAATCCTGCGGCGGGTGATCCGCGCGGCTTAAGGTTTTCCGCTCTGAACAACACCGAACTGCTGTGGAGCGCGGTGGCCGGAGATCCGGACCGCCCGATCCTGCTTGGTACCGTCCCCAATCCTGCGACCTCAAGTCCTGTGACGGCCGAAAATGCTTCACAGGCCCAACTGCGCACTGCCTCTGGACACACGCTGCGCTTTGAGGACCAGAAGGCCGCACCCTATCTCCTGCTTGCGACCCCGGCCGCCCTGAATTACCTTAACCTGTCTGCGAATCCTCATCGCGCGACCCTGGCTTCCGAGGAGGGCGCGCTTCTCTTCCAGGCCGGCCGGCATGTAACCCAGAAAGCGGGAATGGATCTCACGGCAAGGCACGGCGAAAGCCGCACGGAGACAGTCAAGCGCCACGCGGCATCGGAAACCAGGACCGGCACGCTGCACAAACAATCCGGTCGCGACATAGCGCTTAAGGCGCATGACGAAATCCATGTCATCGCAGAGACGGCCACGTTTCAGGCTAAGAAAGCAATAACATTCACGAGTGCGAAGGGAACCATAACAGCGGAAAAAAAGGATATCATCGCCGAGGCTTCTGTCGGCGCCCTCACGATCGGCGCCGACAAAGCCATCACCATTGCCTCTGAAGGTAACGGGGATATTGTGATAGCCAACGGATCGGGGGCGCAATTTCGCCTTACACAAGCAGGTGTTATTACGGTAAGCGCATCACACAATCTCACATTTGATGCCGATCATGTGCGCTGGACAGGGCAGATTCATTACGAAGGCGCCGATCCGGCAAGCCATGATGCTGCCGCTTTGGTGCCCCTGAAACCTACCCCAATTCAAGAACTTCTGGACACCCCGCCGGTCTCGGCATGACGCCCCAGCTCGTCTAAAGTGGACGCGCCCGGACCATTGTCGTAAGCGAGCCCTTCTGATCATGACGCCGACTCTGAAGACGCGGAATCTTGATTCATTGCCGCTCTACCCCGAAGGTCGGCGTTGCCGGGCCCCCCGCCCCCACGGCCGACCGGGTGTTTGATCCTAAACTGATATATGGACACCCCCTACATTGCAAGCACGTATTCGCCTTTGGAATTAGGGTCGGACTGCATAAATATATCCGGCCTCTGATGCGTCCGTCGACGCGGGCCCTGATGACATTCGCTCGCAGGAGCCTCGTAAGGAGTAACAAATCAAGCAGAAGCCAATAAGTGGGCCTTAAAAATCCATGACGACTGTCACACCCATTCCATAGGGTTTCTTGGGTCTAGGATTAACGGGAATCCCTATACAAAAAAGGGAAGTATTTTATTGTTTACGGAACAGTGCAACAAGTTCTTGGGAAACATTCCGGGTTATTTTCCTCTTTTGGCAAAAACGACAACGCAGTAATAGAGTTTAGGAAAAACCTGACGAAAACGAATATGCCTGGAACGCATAAGTATCTTTCGGCGTATGTTGTTGGGGGATCGCCAACAACATACCGAGACACGCTTGGAGCAATACGTATCGTCCCAACACTGTACGTTCTGCATGCCTATATCCATAAGCCGTTTACAACATTTGGAGCGGGTTTACGCCATCCATTGGGATGACGAGATCAAGGGCTTTGGAGTGCGCGTCACGGAGAGCGGGGCGCGTTCCGGGCGCGCCCCCTCGGAACCCCCCTCAAGGCAAAAGATTGCCTGTGAAGGACCCTTCTTGGGCGCCCTTTCGCGAAAAAGAAAACGCAGGGGCGCTCTGCGCCCCTTATGTTTAACTTGGGAAATGGGCTCCGTTTCATGAAACGGTCAGACATCCCGTTCCGAGGAGGCAAAACAACGAGGGTAGCCCCCCTGGCCGCGTGCGGCCAGTCAAGGGGCGCAACGCGCCCACAGGCCACCCCGTGGCCACTCCGAAGGAGCGTCTAGACCCTGGCGCCGGAGCGCGCCCCAGTTTCCGTTCCTGCATCCTACACTGGTCCTACACGGAAAAATCGGCTCTTCGGGGAAGCGCTGTAAGCCTTTGTTTTTATTGGTGCCCAGGGGCGGAATCGAACCACCGACACGAGGATTTTCAGTCCTCTGCTCTACCGAC
>JAJYPQ010000166.1 GCA_021795255.1 Pseudomonadota bacterium | reverse complement strand
GTCGGCAATCTGGAACTCGACCTGCTCGTCCGACAGCGTGAACAACTCGCGCAGCACCAGCACCTTGAACATGCGCAGCGCATCGTGCGGCGGCCGCCCACCCTTGCGCGGGTCACGCGCCGGGCGCATCGTCTCCAGCGTCTCGCGGAACATCTCCCACGGCACGATGCGGTTCAACCTCACCAGCGCATCCGCCATCGTTTCGAGCATGCGCTGCCAGATCTCCTGATCGAACAATCCCATCTGCCGAGCGGTCATCCGGCAAGCTCCCAATAGGTCACTTCTCTTCGACAGCGGCAGCGTGGGGAGGTTTCGCAAACTGATCTCAAGTAAGAAGTTGACTTTTCAAGAACGTCTGTAGAACATCAGCACTAAGTGGGGACTCCATATGTCAGTGGATGTGAAGAACCTCCTCTACGATGACTGCCTGGAGATCGCATGCTTTATCCCTCAGTGATCGAGAACTTCGCTAGGAAGAACAGGCTAAAATTCACGCTCGCAAGCTCGACGCTCTCTGGAGTAGTCGAAGGATATGTTTTTTCTTATGACATGCAAAAGCGCTATGCATATTGCCAATTCTGGGACGATTCCAAGCCAAGAATTCTATGGATCTTGCTCAATCCTGGTTTGGGCGAAACCGAAAAAAGAAGACGCAACACATTAGAGCGCTGCAAGCGATGGTCTAAAGATTGGGGTTTTGGCGGCTTGTTTATCGGAAACCTCTTTGCAATACGAACAAAGTCAGCCAAGGAACTGGCTGATCTAGACCTAGACAAAATGCCGGACCACCTAAACGAAGCCGTATTGCTCCTCCTCATTAAGTCTGCTCACGAGACGATCCTAGCATGGGGCAACAATGGCCGCCGCTATCAACGCATGAAGCATCTGGCGCCATTCTTAGACAGTGCAAAGTGCTTAGGCCTCACAGCTGTCGGGCAGCCGCGGCACCCACTTTATGTGCCCATTGCAACACCTCGCGCAAAGTGGATACCGGGTGACGCGTAGGCTAAATATACCTAAGCAGACATGAGTTCAGCGCATGGCTCAATCCAATCGTCAAATAGTTAAACCTCGCGAGTCACAAGGAAAAAATCATGGTTTTTTGCAGAGGTTGCGGTCAAGAAATACACGAATCGGCTTTAGCGTGTCCGCGGTGCGGGGCTATTCAGAGTCCTTTAGCCGGTCCACGTCCCGCGGCATTAGCCAGTGGCGCGCATTGGATTCCTGTTACTTCGCTTGTTCTCGGAATTCTTTGTATAATATCCTTATTCAATAAATCAGATTTTCAAAAAAACGCAGCGATTGGGCTTGTAACTATTTCTATAATTGGCATTGTTTTTGGCGTAATAAGCCTAAGTAAGCAAAAAGCTGGAAAGGGCATGGCCATCGCTGGTATTGCTCTTTCCTCATTATCGCTGTTAGTGACGTTGTCTACGATCTTGAAGTGACCACAAGGAGAATGTAATGAGCATGGTCTTTTGTCGCGGTTGCGGGAAAGAAATTCACGAGTCTGCACCACTGTGCCCGCAATGTGGTGCTCCGCAAGGTGCCGTGTCTAAACAAGAACAGGCGCCATTTTCAACATACGATCAAGTTCCATGGTATCGAAAAAATTGGTTTGCTATCACCTGCTTTTTCATCTTTCCTCTTGGGCTCTGGATCGCGGTACTTAGTGGTGATATTTACTATCCGAGCAAGGGACAGATCAAAACTTATACGACCGGCGCGAAGATCACGATTCTCATTTTTAGTGTTATTTACATTTATTCGGTGATCCATGCACAAAAATAGCCTCGCCGATCAGCCAAGCGTTAGAATTTCAGCGGCTTTCTGGACGTCGCTGTAGAATTCCGCCGCGCCGCTGGCGTTGCTAACAGGCTGTTGAGAAACTCCGATGCGGTATGCGGGTCATAGAGGGAGCCCATCGCGGAGCTGAGGATCGGATGCGCAGTGCTGACGTGCAACAGCCGGGGATGTTCGCGTACGTGTCGGTGGAGGATCGGGTGCCGAGCGAGCACCCGATCCGTAAGCTGCGGGTGCTGGTGGACACGATTCTGGGTGAACTGGATGGTGTGCTGGCGGAGCGTTATGCCCGCGTCGGGCGGCCGTCGATTCCGCCGGAGCGGCTGCTGCGCGCCGCGTTGCTGCAGGTGGTCTACAGCGTGCGCAGCGAGCGGCTGTTGATGGAGCAGTTGAATTACAACCTGCTGTTCCGCTGGTTTGTCGGATTGAACATCGATGATCCGGTGTGGGATCACTCGACGTTCTCGTTCAACCGCGAGCGGCTGTTCGACGCGGCGATTGCGCAGCGATTCTTCGAGCACACGGTGCTGCTGGCGAAGGTGGGCGAGTTGGCCAGCGACGAGCACTTCTCGGTGGATGGCACGCTGCTGGAGGCGTGGGCCTCGCACAAGAGCTTCCGGCCGAAGGACGGCAGCGATGGGGGTGATGGCGGTGATTTCCACGGCCAGACGCGCCGCAACGACACCCACGCCTCGACCACCGACCCGGATGCGCGGCTGATGCGCAAGGGCAAGGGCAAGGAGGCGAAGCTGAGCTATCTGGCCAACACGCTGATGGAGAACCGTCATGGTTTGATCATCGGCGTGGATGTTCGGCATGCGACGGGGAGCGGAGAGCGCGACGGCACGCTGGCGCTGGTGGACGCGCACGTGAACGCCGGCGCCACGCTGGGCGCGGACAAGGGCTACGACACCTTCGAGTTTGTGGCGGCACTGGAACGGCGGGGCGTAACGCCCCACATCGCGCGACACACCAAAGGTCGGCGGAGCGCCATCGATGGGCGCACGGCCCGTGGTCAGGGTTATGCGATGAGCCAGCAGTGCCGCAAGCGCATCGAGCAGGGATTTGGCTGGATCAAGACCATCGGCGGTCTGCGCAAGCTGCCGTGCGTGGGCCTGCCTGCGGTGCGCGGCTGGGTGACCTGGACCTTCGCCACCTACAACCTGATCCGCCTGGGCGGGATCGGTGGGTGGTGGGATCCGTCGCCGACCTGAGCCATGACGGGAGACGTGCGTCCGGAGGGTGCGCAAACGGGAGTTTTTCAAACCCCGGAAGGCCGCCGGAGGCGATGGAGCGATAGCAACAAGCGATTGGACGCGCGACAAATCGGGGTTGCTCAACAGCCTGCTAGTGGCTGCACCGGACGCGCTGAAGCGCGCCGGTGAGCATGGCGTTAGGCGCCCCAGGGAGCACAAGTGCACGCTGGCATCCTCATCTTCAATCAGGCGGAAGAACTCGACTTCGTTGGCCCGTGGGAAATGCTCACCATGTGGCGCCAAGTTGCCGATGGTCCGACCTGCCACCTTGTCGCGCAGACTTCCGAATCGGTCCTCTGCGCGAAAGGCATGTCGGTCAATCCAACCACTGACTTCGAGCATTGCCCGCAGCTCGACTACTTGCTGGTACCCGGAGGTCAGGGCACGCGAACGGAGGTCAATAACCCAGTGCTTGTCCAGTTCGTCGCCACCCAGGCCCGCGGCTGCAATGCCGTACTGTCGGTATGTACTGGTTCTTTCGTCCTGCATGCGGCGGGCTTACTCTCTGGTAAGCGGGCCACCACACACTGGGGCTCGTTGGAGCGGCTGCGGGCGCTGGGTGACATCACCGTCGTTGAAGAGCGCTTTGTCCAAGACGGCAATGTCTGGTCCTCGGCCGGGGTGTCAGCGGGCATCGACCTCACGCTTGCCTTTATCGCTCACGTCGCCGGTGAGCAGGCAGCCGGTAAGGTTCAGTTCGCGGCCGAGTATTACCCTTCGGGTGCCAAGTACGGCGGCTATGAAAGTCACGCGCAAGCGCCACGGTATGTCAGGGGCGCCTAACCCTTCGTTGCACCCGACTCGCTACAGCGGGCTTCGCCCGCTTCCGCGAGCGGGTGAACTCAAACGTTAGAGCCCAGGGAGATATCTGTGCCTTCTCAAGCAAGAGCTAACCTAAACGTTCGTCTGGGAGACGTTGATCAGCTCCTCAATGCGCACACTGCTATTACTAAGTTCAAAAACGCTGAGGCGGCTGCCCAAAAATTAACTGGCGATCTGAGCCAAGCCGCAAAGGTATTCACCGCGCTTGTTACAGACCCCGGCCGTGGCAAACCTAAAGAGGTGGACGCTCTTAATCGTGCCGCGTATGTCCTACTTACGTCGCACCTTCAAGGCTTTGTGGACGACTTGCACAAGGAAATTGGGTTGCGCATTATCGGCGCGAATGCAGCAAATCCGGAAGCGACCGTAAAAATGCTGGGCAACAGCCGCGCAAACCCGCATGTCAACGTCATCGATCGCATGTTTGCATCGCTGGGACTCTTTGACATCATGGACGGCATAGGCTGGCAAAACTGCAATAATGACAGCGTTAAAAAGCGACTTACGACGGCGCTTGAAACACGCAACAAAATTGCGCACGGGGGCCGAGAGGGAATTACCAAGGCAAACGTACAACAGCTAAAGGACTTCGTGATCCATTTAGCAGACGCCCTAGACATGTCAGTTCGTGCAAAGTCTCATGCTCACTTGGGCCGCTTTCCTTGGTAGGCTCTAACAATTCGTTCAAGGCGGACGGCTTCGCCGCCGCTTAACTCCAGCGTTAGGCGTCATGGAAACAGCCTGCCACCCTTGCGTATGAAAGATGATCGACTGCGATCTCCCGTGAAGCCCGACTACGTGGCCGCTGTCGGTCTTGCCGCGTACACCTTTGCAACTTGCGAATGGCAGGTTGTCTGGTGCAGCGAGAGGATTCGGCCAGGATCTCTGGATAAGCTGGTGGGAGAAGAAAGGACCGCAGGGAGGATCGCGGAGTTCTTCATTGATCTCACGCGGAGCATGCCCAAGTCGAAGGAGCGTGAAGAACTCAAGGCTGCTGCGGCTGAGTTTAGACGGCTCGTTGAAGTCCGAAATTCCATCCTTCATGGCAAGCCATGCACGGGCCCAAGCGGCGAGGCCCGTCTAAGCTCGGGAATGGTTCTGGAACTAGCCCATCTCGAAGACGCGGCTGACGCATTTACCGCTTGTGGAATAGAGCTGAATCGGCTCTTTTATCGTTACCTTTCCAAGTACGTCCCACAATGATGCCTAACCAGTCGCTCGAGCCGACTCGCGTCGGCAAGCCGCCGCTCGCGGCTCAGCTTCAACGTTAGCCTATATGCGCGCACTGCTCACTCTTCTGTTGCTCGCGGTCTGCAGCCAAGCATTGGCGACATCTTGCGATGCGGTGAGTCGTAAGCTCACTAACGCTCAACGGGCTACTTGGGCACCTGTGCTGGCCGAACAACTAGCTGTCAGTTCGGTTTCTGTGAGCCAATCCTTCGCGCTCGCAGGCTGGCACATCGTCTATGTCGAAACCCCCAACACAGATCCGCCATTTCTTTTCTTCCACGGTGATCCCAACCGGACTCATTTCGTCACTCTGTGGGCTGGTGCCGCTCGTTCGCAAGACGAGGGTGCCATCAAGGCGTGGGTCGTCAAAAATGCGCCAGGTATTCCTGCGCAGCTCGCAACTTGTTTTGCGTGGTACGTCACCAAGGCACGTAGCCAGTAGACTCGGCTAACAGTTCGTTCAAGGCGGACGGCTTCGCCGCCGCTTAACTCCAGCGTTATGCAGTTATGGAACGGTGATGGCGACTGATACCATTGAACAGATAGAGTCGTTCACGTCTGCCGACTACGTGGGCGCATTCAATCGTGTTAAGCCAACTGAGAGCCAATTAGAAATGTTGCGCGTCCACTTAGCTGCCCCAGACCACACCATTACTGCACGTCATCTTGCGCGCGCACTTGGCTTTGCCAATTGGAATACAGCAAATCTCCACTATGGTAAATTTGCCGGAAAACTCTGCAATGAACTGAATGTCTCCCCTACAACAAACCTCTCGGTTCTTGTCGAGTTCTTCAAGATGCCAGGCTCCGAATACGAGCTGCGCCTTCGTCCATCGGTCATTGAGGCTCTGAAGGAGCTTGGAGTTGGAGGTCACGGCACTTGGTCATTCCAAGAGGAGCTGGGCATTGAAGAGCCTCTGGTTGAGGGCGCGAGCTTTACTGTTCAGGTAAGCGCATTCGAGCGCAACCCTGTGGCTCGACAGAAGTGCATCGCTCACTACGGAACCGGTTGCTCCGTGTGCGGGTTCAACTTTGGCTTCACATATGGCAGTTCTTCGGAAGGCTATATCCACGTCCACCACTTGAAACCGCTGGCGTTCATTGGCGAGGAGTACGTCATTGACCCAATCAAAGACCTTCGCCCTGTGTGCGCCAATTGTCATGCTGTCATTCATTTGCGTCAGCCTCCCTACAGTATCGAGGAGGTGAAGAACATGCTAAATGGTGGCGTAAATGCATAACCTTACGCTCAAGCGGGACGCCGCAAAAGCGCGGCGCCCCTTAGCTTCACGTTAGGGGCTAGACCATGTGGGCAAATTTCAGCAGCATGCCAAAGCTTCTAAAGTTGCTTACTGCGAATGCGGCGTTTTGCTTCGTCTTCTTCGCCATGTCGGTCATCCCAAACGGCTCTTTGTCCATCCAAGGTCGGCATGTCGGCTACGCTGAGTGGTGGAGCAGTGGCGCAGGCGTGCTCGCATCCTTGATCGGCCTTGTTGGTCCCTTCGTCGCGTGGGCGCTCGCGTCAAAGCAGCCGTATGCGCGCGCTGCGTATTTGGGCTTTCTGGCGCTTGCGTTCGTAGCGCCGTGTCCGTTCTTTGGCATGCTGGCGTATGTTTTGCCGGGCTTGCTTGTTGTGAGCGTCGGGGCGTTCTACCTGTACAGGTGGCAGAGCGTGCAGGCCTATTTCGCCCCTAACCAGTCATTCAAGCGGACGCGTGACAAGTCGCGCGCCGCTTAACTCAAGCGTTGGCTGCCTACAAATGATCGATACCAATAATCCAGCTCTGTTTCTGCCGCTCTTCGTGGCGCTCTGGTGCACCATTTGCGTCGCCCTATCGTTTATTGGTGGTTGGCACACGCTTGCACAGCACTATCGCGCGACTCAGCCGTTTAGTGGTCGTCGTTGGTATCTCAGAAGCGCCTCAATGAGCCCAGCCAACTACGGTGGTGTCCTCACGTTTGGTGCAAATACGGAAGGGTTGTTTATCTCAGTGCTATTACCCTTTCGTCTCGGGCACCCGCCACTCTTCATCCCGTGGTCCGAAATCGAGAGCACGGAACAATACCGTCAGCTATTCTTTCCCGT
Source organism: Pseudomonadota bacterium (assembly GCA_021795255.1). The sequence goes on along the minus strand of JAJYPQ010000166.1, from coordinate 685 downwards.
AGTGAGGTTTTATTTCAAAGAGTCGCCATTTGTCTCTCTCGGCGTATCCAAGAGACTGGCGCAAGCCATAGTCAGCGAGGCACATGGTCACTTTTCACTCGCCAGCAGCTAACTATTCAATCAACACGGACGCGCTAAAGCGCGCCGGTTATTTCAAACGTTATGTTGCATAGGGGCAACGCGGATGGCCACAGGAAATGTGGGGATACCTCAGGGTCAGAGCCCATTATCGAACCCAGTTCGGCAGGTTGACCACATCCAGCCATTTTTGCTTGGGGCAGGAGCGATCCATCAATGACAACTCGACACTTTCCGGCGTTCGGGCGCATCGCGCCGATCAGACTCATCGTGTTCTTTGCGGTCCTGTTGGCCGGCGACATTGGCGCACAATTGCTACGTGTTTGGGTGACTCGTCACGCCACATCCGGCAATCGGGACTGGGCGGTTCTTGGGATATCGCTGGTGCTGGCCGGCATACTGGTTGTGCTCTACGTCGGTTTGGTCCGCGGCTTCGAACGCCGCCGAGCACATGAAATCACTGCCTTCGGAAGTCTGGTTCTTGCCGGTGTCGCATCAGGTTTTGCGCTTTTCTCGACCGTATTCCTCGTCTTGTACGCCGTCGGTGTTGCCCATTGGCAAGGCCCATCCGGACACCTTGATGCGATCCCACCGCTGGCCGCTGCCA
>JAJYPQ010000165.1 GCA_021795255.1 Pseudomonadota bacterium | reverse complement strand
AGCCCTACGGATGATCTCTCAACCCAAGACTCGGAGACAATCCGCGTATTTCTTTACGGCCGTCTTCGTTCGTCGCGCCGCGATCAAGGTGAGAAGAAAAGCCTTCATCTCCGCCACGAGTTGCAAGCTCACTGGCGCGCCTAGAGCGGGCAAGTAGGCTTTAAGCTTTCCGCCCAGCGGTCGATCTCTAGACAATAGGCCGCGAGCCTTGCAGGGGCTCCGCAGAAGTGTGCGGTGAAGGCCCTTCACAATGCTGACAGGAGGTCCTGCGCTTAAGCCTGGGACTCACAACATTATTGAATCGCCGTACACGCGTGCCTGACGCATGCCGCGCTTGCCCCTGATGTACCCAACCACCTGCGATACTCCGTATTGGGGGGGATTGATATCATCATGGTCCATGATCCGACATAACGTGGCCCTCCTCGATCCGGACTCCTTGCGTTCTGCCAGATTGCAAGACCTCGCCTCAGTACTGCCACCATGGCGCATACAGCGCTCTTCGGCGATATTTTCGGGCTAAACACTGGATGATATTTGCACTCCCACTGCAAGCAGCTTGGCCTTTGATCCTCGTCAATCGTCGAATGCCCTCTTTTTTAGCTTGGCGGCTCACGGTGCCGAGTTTTGTCAATAGACTTCCCTATTTGTCAAATTTTTACTGCCTCCCCGGCAAAGCCGAGGCCTCCTTTTATAGGCTAGACTTGGGAGTAGAAATTGTTAGCCGGTTCCTTAAGGCACACCTACAATGACCGCGACACCACAGCAGGATAAAGAATGGACAGAAACAATATTGCCGGCCTCGACGTCGAGTTTTTGCAAAAGCTTGTTCACGAATTGGATATGGCCAGATTCTTTCATATTGCCGCTGAAAGCATGGCCGGCCTTCTTGGCGCCGATGGCGCGGCCTTGATCGTCAAAGAAGAACCAGACCTGCTGCGCTACTGGTTTTTCCACGGTCTGCCGCTTGCCTACAAACACCTGTCGATCTACGCCTTCAACGACCGCTTAGGGGTGGCCGGCGAGGCCATACGCACACGCAAACCGGTCTTGGTCACAAACTATCCCGACAGCCCCTACGCCATTTCCGAATACATAAAAACCGGCCTTCATACAAGCTTATGCAGTCCGGTACGGGCCGGCGATCAGATAATAGCCGTACTTGCCATTGCTTGGTTTGCCCCTCCAAAGCGGCTACCTCAAGCCAACGATTACCAGATGCTTGAAATCGTGTCGGACTTTATGGGCGCGGCCCTCCACCGCTTTCATACCGAGCAGCGCTTACGTGATCTCGCTATGCATGACCCGCTCACGGGAAGTGCCAACCGCAACCTGTTCTTCAATCGTTTAGAGCACGCCATGGCCATGGCCATAAGGCGCGAGCGTTTACTCGCGGTCATCATCTTTGATATAGACAACTTTAAGATAATCAATGACCGGTTTGGACATTCTATCGGCGATAGCCTTCTTATCGAGGTAAGGCGGAGGCTACAAGACGTCATCCGCAAGGGCGACACGCTCGCTCGTCTCGGCGGAGATGAGTTTGCCTTACTCCTTGAAGACGCGCGCTGTTACCACGAAATAGAAACCGTCATTGAGCGCATACATCAGTCTTTACGGATCCGTTGGGGTTCTCATACGAGCCAAATGGCGATCACCGTGAGTTTGGGAGCCACCGTGTTTCCGATAGACGATGGTGACGGAGAAGCTCTGATACACAACGCCGATGTGGCAATGTATGAAGCCAAACGTGCCGGTGGCAATAGGACTCTCCTTTTTAGCGACACCATGGCCATGACTCATACCTATCAGAGCGACCTCATACTCGAGTTTCGAGCCGCACTCGATCGGGGCGAAATGCAACTGTACTTTCAGCCTATCGTCGAAATAGAAACAGGCAAAGCAATCTCCGCCGAGGCCCTTCTGCGTTGGAATCACCCGAGCCGCGGCGTGTTGCTGCCCCCCGACTTTATGCCGGCAATAGAACATCCCTACAACAGCGTCAAATTGGACCAGTGGGTCGTGTCGGAAGCGGTAGCGGTCTTAGCACGTTGGCAAGCGCAGGGAATTTTCAAAACACTGCATATCAATATTTCCGCGTCATCCGTCGAGGATCATCGATTTTGTGAGACGATCCGTCGCGCCTTGGCAGAATCGATGTATCCGGTCGACATCCATTACCTTGGTATAGAACTGGTCGAATGGAGCGCTATTCAAGACATCGAGGCGGCACGTCAGCTGATAAGCGACTGCCGAGCGCTTGGGGTATCGGTCGCCCTCGACGACTTTGGGACGGGCTATGCCTCACTTCAACATCTGCGCCTATTACCCATAAACAGCATCAAAATCGATCGAAGTTTCGTGACCGGTATTGCCACAGAACGTGCCGATCGCATTTTAATCCAAAGCATGCTGAGCGCAGCCATGGCCTTCGAGATCGAAGCCGTAGCAGAAGGTATCGAAACCGAGGAGCAAAAATCCCTCCTAGTCGCCATGGGCTGTCGGTACGGCCAGGGTTACCTATTCTCTCGCCCGGTACCGGAGGAAAACATTTACCCGCACCTCCGGTAGACTGCCGGAAACAAATACTTTGGAACGGACGCGCTACGAGTGCACCGAACTACTCTTCATTCGTGCGTAGACGCTTAGTCTCACCACGCCGGCGTTTGGCATCTAAACGACGGCGCTTCGACCCCGCGGTCGGGCGTGTCGCCCGCCGGCGCTTCGGAGGAACGGCTGCGGCACGGATCAGATCCACGACCCGCGCCAAGGCATCGCGCCGATTCCCTTCTTGCGTGCGAAAACGTCGAGCCTGAATCACGAGTTCGCCGGATAAGCTCAAACGACGCCCGGCCAACGTCAGTAGTCGGGCTTGCAGGTCCTTCGGCAAAGACTGGGAATGAGCGACATCGAAGCGCAATTGGGCTGCCGTCGCAACCTTATTCACATTCTGACCACCGGGTCCCGAAGCCCGGACGAACGTGAATTCGAATTCGCTGTCGTCGATCGCAATGTCGGGTGTTATCTGGATTAGACTCATAGGCTCTAGACCGGAACCGGCCTCTGCTGATTGCTTTGCACCGACATGCCCTCTTCGCCTGAGGCCAAAAAAGCTCCTCACTCCCCAGTCATTCTTAGCTTCGCAGGAGATACTAAAACCCTTGCGAAAAGAGCTCGGCCACCTCAGCAGCTAAGGCAGAAACCGTTGCCATCCCCCATCGAACCGACGAGGCTTGGCGATGTTCCCAATGGATTATACCCATAAATCTGCCCTACCCGTCTGTATGCTTCCATTCAATTGCGTGTCCGAAGTGAAAGGCGGCTTTACGAGGTTCTTGTCTCTAAGCGTCTTGGCCATTGCTCCTGCCAGAAAGTCCTATCGAGGACTGGGATCCCGATCTCCACTGGCCAGTGTCTTGCACACACGGGTTCGGCGCCACGCGCCGGCTTCCGGTCCGGGGTGAATTTCTTGCAAGGCTTGTCATCGCCCATATAGCTTTGATCGCAAAACGACTCGCGACGCGCGCCAAACATTTTACACATAAGTCCGCACACTGCCCTCACCGTTTTTGAAAACATCAAGCCGGTACTCAGGGCGTGAGAGCAATTAATCCCTCGAAGCCGCCGCCAAGCGCGCCCCGGTCGCCCTCTCATCGTCAGGTCCCATCGCCTCAGCAATCGCTAAAACGTGGCCACACGGGAACTCAACGCGCCGTACATTATGTACCTATACCGAGCCACGTCCGCCGAGCACCTCTACTTGAGGCGACTCCGTTTTCTTTTATGAAACCCAGCTGCGCTCGAGGTCCACGGAATGTATATCGGCGCTTTCTACGCCTCCTGTCACCTCTTAAGGCAAGTGGTCCGCACCCATCGCGGCAGACCGGAAGCCTAAAGCCGACTAGCGGTCTTTTCCCTTTGGGTACGACTCAAAGGCATTGTTGTCATGAGTAAGGAGTTTCATGAGCTTTGGGTGAACAAAGAGTCTCTCCTTTCCGACGATGCGCTCATCCAATACTTTGAGCGAAGCTAGCGCCTTAAGGTAGCGCGACGCGGCCTGGCGTCCGGCGATTTGGGCCTGTACGAGGTTCGTGATCCGGCAGTAGGGTTGTTCGAAGATAATATCCACCAATTCACGACTGTAGATTTTGGGGAGTTGTTCGCGCACATAGTCGCGGGTCTCATGGGCCAGACCACGCACTGCTCCGATCTTAGCTTTGGTCCAGACCGCGGTCTCTGCGATGGCGCGCAGCATATAGAGTAACCAGGGTTCCCAGGCCCCGTCACGCGTCACCGCCAGCAGGAGGCGGTAATAATCCGTCTTGTTGGCGATAATGTAGCGGCTTAAATAGAGGATGGGGAGCGATAGCAGGCCCTGTTCGACAAGGAACAGGCTGTTGAGTATGCGGCCGGTGCGCCCGTTGCCGTCGGTGAAGGGGTGGATCGCCTCGAACTGGTAATGGGCCACAGCCATCCGGATGAGTGGGTCGATTGTGTCTTCTTCGTGTAGGAACCGTTCCCAGTTTGCAAGTAAGTCGCGGATACGGGTTTCGCCCTCAGGTGGCGTGTAGACCGTCTGGCCGTGGCGCCGTTGGCGAGCGCGGTGCCGGGTACCCTGCGAACGTTCATCGCCGCGCCTTTGATCTGTGTACAGATTGATTCGGCTGTACGCGTTGTGAGAGGTTGGATCTTCAGGGCTACGACCCCCTCGAGCAGGGCATGTCGATAGCGCAAAGCCTCTTTAGTGGCGCTGTCGGCGCCCTCGTCAGCCTGCAGATGCCGGAACAAGGTATCCGCGGTGGTGACGATGTTCTCGATTTCTGAGCTGGCCTGCGCCTCCAGTAGAGGAAGGGTGTTTATCAGCATCGCGGGGTTCGGAATCAGCTCAGCGGCCTGGTTCAATTCGGCCAAGGCGACTCGGGCCTCGAGACACCGCTTAAGGACCGTTCTCGTCTCAAGCTCCACGCTGGGAGGCAGGCCGGGTAGGTCATTGTAAGCCCTGTTCGGTGCCCAGTTCGAGGTGATTGTCATGTTGTTAAATATCATTTTTTGCACCACGTCTTTAGGGTATGTCGCGAGCGACAACACGTCAAGATGACGTGTTGTCGCGATGCCGTTACTACGCCACGAAAGGGGTCTTGGGGCAGTCTCGAGCTGTGCGCTTCTTCTTTAGAAGGCCAGCGCCCTACCGCGCTCCTGATGCGCTCCACCCGTCATTGGGCGTCGCCGCGGCCTTTGCTCTTTTCACCGTCGAACCTGTGAGAAAGCCTTGTTAACGCTGGCGCGAAAACAATAGAACCCCGTCTGCGCTGTCTCTCGTAACTGAGGCCTTCAAATCTCAGGCCGCGCGGACAGTTGCATAACATGCCTGGCCGCCATACCTGGGAGGAGGACTTAAGGTCGCTTGAGGGCCTTCCGGAAGACCACCGCGCCTCGGCGATCCAGCCCATGAACGGCAAAACGGCCTTTGCGAAATCCATTCCAACCGCCGTAACCTTTATCGTCGCGTCCTTCCGGTCCGTGGTATGTCACACATTTCACTTTGGCACTCTTGATGCCGATGGGGCGACCATCCCATTATTTTTCATAAACACTAAGAGACGCTTGCGGCAGCGAGAACCGAAGGCGCACGTCCTTAGAACCGACGATCTGCGTCCTATGTGATTGCGAAAGCGAGGAAAAGCCAAAGGTCTTCACGCGTGCATATTTCCCCGAATGCCATCGAAAGACGCCTGCGAGGGGGCCGAATGTGCCATGCGGCGGCGCCGACCTTCCTCGGGGACAATATGGCGGCTGGTGCGGGCTTAGATGGACACGAGTTCACTCCCCCGCAAGCGCCGTTCGACCCGCAGGACCGCGGCAAAGGAATTTTGAGACAAGGATGCAAGCCGCCCTTTTTGGGTTTCCCGCAGACGCCCGTCTGATCTTATCAGAGGAGAGGATTGACGTGACGCAAGCCCGGAAACCGCCCGAAATCGTGATCCGACGAATACACTGTGTAACCGTACTCAAGCGCGAGCGCTGCAATGTGGGCGTCCGTCGTGAGATTGCCGCCAGCACCGCACTGCACCAATAAATTATGAAAAATTGGCCAATGCCCCTCCCCGGGAACGACGATGCGCGCGCCGGGAAGCGACAACCATTCCTCGATATAGGCGCAAGCACGCTCGACTGAAAGGGGTTGTTCGAATACGCGCGTGTTGGTCGTGAGCCGCACGAAGGCTGGAATCACAACCCATGGCAGCCCGATGATCTGGTCACCAGACAAAATGTCCTCCCACCAACCGCGGGCCTTGGCGTGCTGTGGCAGATCGCTTTTGACCGCGTAAAGTAATAGGTTCGCGTCCACCAGGATCATGTGCGCATCACCAGCTCTTGAGTCATGACGCCGTCTTCCAGCAAGTCCACAAGGGCTCGGGCTTGATCGAGATCGATGCCCGTTCGCGCAGGCCCCAACGATGAGGGCGTCAAAGCGTAGTCACGCGCGGGTGGGTGCGCGAGCGCATGCAACCCCAGGCGCAAGGCCTCATTGACGATAACCTTGTAGGATTTGCCGGTCCGACGAGCCGTTTCCTGAAGAACCATGGCTACTTGCTCGTCAATGGTTAATGTTGTGCGCATCTTGATGTCACCTTACATAGCATCTTGATGCCATTGTGCAATCAACCTCTCCCTGGGGCCAAGGAAGGGAGGGAGGCGTCCATTCCATCTGGGATAATGCCTCGGCCCCTATTGCAACGCCAATCTTCTCGCGGTGGTGTGGGCTACGGCAGGACACGGACAAAGGGAGCGGCGCGGGTGCCATATATTACCTTGCCACAGCCAGCGGGCAGACGCCTGGCAGACGAGGCAGCGATGCCATACTGGTGGCCGCTGGCGTTAAGAATCCTGTGGGGGCTTATACCGTTGCAGGAAAAAGCTCATGCCTGAAATCAGCCCCTTTTACGGTATTGTCGTGCGGATGTTCTGCCGTGACCACCTACCACCCCACTTCCATGCTTACTGCGCATTCCGGCCATTGCTGCCACCCATTCCGCTGTCAAAGCTGCCACCCAGTCCGGCCATTGCTGCCACCCCATCGGAGCGAAGCGACGCGGGGTTGGGTTGGAGTGTGGGTTTAGGTGTTTTCGGTCTCCTTGGGTCTCTTCAGTTTCCGCATGGAATCGCCTGTCAGTGCCAGCCGGTAGGCATGGTGCACAAGGCGATCTAGGATAGCATCCGCGAGCGTGGGATCGTTAATCCACTCATGCCAGTGTTCCACCGCGAATTGGCTTGTCACGATCGTCGAGCGGCGCTCATAACGATCTTCCAGGATCTCCAGAAGATCGCGCCGTTGCTCGTCCCCCATGACGGCAAGACCAAAGTCGTCCAAGACTATGAGGTCGGTTCGCGCAAGCCCTGCAAGCACCTTGCGATAACGGCCATCACCCCGTGCGGTCGTGAGATCGTTTAACAGTCTTGGCAGACGCAGATAGCGCACCGACAGACCGGCGCGACACGCCTGGTGGGCGAGCGCGCAGGCAATGAAGCTCTTGCCGACACCAGCGGGTCCTGTGATAAGACAGTTCAGATGTTCCCGCAGCCACTGGCCACCTGAGAGTTTTGTTATCATCGATTTGTCCAGTCCGCGCGGATGGCGATAATTGATATCCTCTAGACAGGCATTTTGCCGTAAGGTGGCCAGGCGCAGACGGGCCGTGAGGCGCTTGCTGTCGCGATAGGTGGACTCCTCATCCAGCAGCAATCCTAAGCGCTCCTCGAAGCTTAGCGTGTCGATCTCGGGGGATTGGGATTGGGTCGCAAAGGCCTGGGCCATGCCGCCCAAGCGCAGCGCGTGCAGTTTCTCGATCGTGGGATGATTCAACATAGCGGGTGATCTCCGTTGGGTTGTGGGGGAAGTGTGC
>JAJYPQ010000164.1 GCA_021795255.1 Pseudomonadota bacterium | reverse complement strand
CCGCTTGTTCACCGCAAAACTCCATTGCCTGTTTGCCTCGCATGTTCCAGCTCGTAGCGCCGCAATCCCAGCAATCCCCAAAACGTATCGACGGGTAGCCATACACCACCGACGCTCTCCAGCTCCGTGTTGTGGGACACGGCGAGATGCGCGGTGGCCCCGCAAAAGTCCTGCACATTGTCATACACGCGCCGCAGTGCCAAATCGCCAGTCAATCGCACCCTGCCGGGAAGCGGAGTGTCCTCGCCACAGTCCCTTCTATGTTTGAGATTCCTGTCCAAAACATCCGTAAATTCTGTCATCGCGGATTCCTCCATTATGCCGCATACATGGGCGGCCCGCCCCGGGACTTGAGGGTAGCCTCTTGCGCAGCAACGCAACAAGCGGGATAACGCGAGCCCCCTGCGCTGACGAATAGGCGACGCCATCCGACCCACGTCGCCAGCTTGGGGGCCTTGAGCGAGAACGGGATGGACACGGATCGAGAGGTGGGACCTAGCACACAAAAACTCGGCCGCATGTTGCGGTTGGGAAGCAGGGAAGAGATCGGGCCGTGGAAGGGGGTTCGTGCCGGCCCCAGCGGGGTACACGGATATACATGAATGCCGAAAGGGAGGCGACTCAACCTTACCCACCGCGACACCCACGCCCCCTGCCCAAGTCATCGCAAAAGACCACGACGCGCCCATTGGCCGTGAGGATAGCGGTGCGCAAAGCCGGCGCTCAAGCGCCGTTTTGACGATCGTGGCCCGTCCGAAGGCCGCCGAAAAGCGCGTGACGTCTCCTAGAAAAGGCCGCCGCTCTCGGGTATGATGGCGGGATCCTTTATTGTTCATGAGCCCATGATTCAGCTCCGGACGTACGTCTACATCGACTCACTCCAACCGCAACTTGCCGCTTACATCGCCACAGTCTCCCAAGGCTTCCTGCCGATCCCAGGGGACGGGGCATTGTGGGTCGAGGTGTCACCAGGCATGGCCATCCATCGCCTGACAGACATTGCCCTCAAAGCGACGCGCGTGCATCTGTCCCAGCTTGTGATCGAGCGGGAATTCGGGGCTATGATCATTCACCAGCGCGACCAAAGCGATGTGCGCGAAGCGGGGCGGGCCGTACTTCGGTGGATGGGGGCCGAACAAAAGGATCGTAAGGCCTGCCGTATCACGTGGAATGAAATCATCCGCGGCATGATGCCGGACCACACCGTCCTCATAAATCGGCAAAACCGGCGTGGCTCCATGATTCTGCCGGAGCAGAGCATGTTCATTCTCGAGACTGAACCGGCCGGCTACATCATCTACGCGGCCAATCAGGCCGAGAAGGCCGCCAATATTACCTTAGTCGATGTGCGCGCCGTGGGCGCCTACGGGCGCATGATCATTTCGGGGCGCGAAGCCGATGTGGATGAGGCGGCCGCGGCCGCCGTGCATGCCGTAGAGAACCCTTCTTGGACCTAAGTTAAACCATGGACCGAAGCTCCCTCCAAGATCGTCTCTGTCACTACCATAGCCATTTTCCTGAGGAGCGGGCGTTTGCCTATCGCGGTTGCCGTCTTTTGCAGGGGTCGCCGCGCTGCTTTTATCGCGACAACGCGGGTGCGCACGTCACGGCCTCAACCTGGGTGCTCAATCCGCACCGCGATGCCACCTTACTCATGCTCCACCGCAAACTGGGCCAATGGTTTCAGCCCGGAGGCCATGCCGACGGCGATGAGGATGTTCTACGGGTGGCACTCAAAGAATGCAGTGAAGAAACGGCGCTAGCGCCTCAGGCGATTCGTCTTCTGGAACCGGACATCTTCGACATCGACATCCATAGGATCCCGCTGAATCGCGAAGAGGGGGGCCACGAGCACCTCGATATCCGCTTCCTAGTCGAGATCGATGACCGTCTCCCGATCCCAGGCAATGACGAATCCCACGAATTGCGCTGGATCCCTCTAAACGACGTCCCGGTTTACAACCAGGAGCGATCGATCCATCGACTCCTGGTCAAGATTCGCCAATGGGCCCAGCGCCACCCCGCTGGACTCTCAAAGCGCTCGTGAGCGCTGGCACGACGGCGCTGACTCCGCTTTAAAAAAATGTCCCGACGGCCGCATCGAGGGCGTCACGCATATCCGGGTCATCTGTGATCGGCCGCACCAGGGCGACACTGCAGGCATCGATCGGTTGCACGCCCTTTTGCATCAAGGACCCGGCGTAGATCAGCATGCGCGTCGACAGCCCCTCATCCAGACCGTGGCCTTTCAGATTACGCGACCGCTCAGCCACTGAGACAAGCTTACCCGCCATATCGCTCGACACCCCGGACTCGTGGGCCACGATTTCGATCTCGGTATCGCGCCCCGGATAGTTAAAATCTAAAGCCCCGAAGCGCTGCTTGGTCGACTGCTTCAAGTCCTTCATAGACGACTGATAGCCTGGGTTATAAGAAATCACCAACTGAAAGTCGGCGTGGGCATGGAGCAGCTCTCCCTTCTTGTCGAGCGGCAGGGTACGACGATGATCTGTGAGGGGATGAATGACGACGGTCGTGTCCTGACGCGCCTCCACCACTTCGTCTAAGTAGCAAATAGCGCCGATCCGGGCGGCCGTGGTCAAGGGTCCGTCTTGCCATTTGGTGCCGTCCTTGTCCAGAAGATAGCGGCCCACCAAATCGGATGCCGTCATGTCCTCGTTGCAGGCCACACTGACTAAGGGGCGCTTAAGGCGCCAGGCCATGTACTCGATGAAACGCGACTTACCGCAACCGGTCGGCCCCTTGACCATCATCGGTAGACGGGCGGCATAGGCCGCTTCATACAGCGCAATTTCGTCGGCAACTTCCTTATAGTACGGTTCACGTTGGATGAGATATTGGTCTTTGATGTCGCTCATATGTATGTACCTATTTAAGGGCCTGTTACGACCCGATGAAATGCTGTTGTCAGTCCTTGAATTTCACCAGACGACTGACCTGGATATCCGAAACGAAAACCACCCCGGTGTGTTTCTCGAAAAACGGGGCAAAGCCCTCGAGAATGGGGGACACCAGCTCCTCGGGCACGGCCACGATCACCATAATCAGAACGTCATCTTCGTTAAACATGACGTGGCCCGCGTAAATGCCATGACTGCCCTTGCCCGAGAGATTACCGACAATGGTGTAGCCGGTCACACCAGCCCGATCCAGGAGATCGGTCACAAAATCCTTATGACCCCCCTCGGTAATGATCTCTAGCTTCTTCAAAGGACTTAAGTTCAACGACTTCATACAGATCCCTCCACAATGGGATGCAATTCAGAACAAAGCTTTGCGGCACGGCCTGAGCGGGGATGAACATGGAAATCTCCGTCGTCAAAGACGTGCGCCCGATAGTCGTCCTCGGGATCGAGGACGATAAGCCGGACCCAGCCACCCCCAATCAGCGCCTTGACCTTGGCGATGCGGCTCACCGTCCGTTGGGCAAAGGCTAACGGCGCCTCGACTAAGGCAATCAGGCGCACCGGTTCATGATAGGGTTTACCGTCCTTAAGCAGGGTCTGGCTCGGCAAGCCGGTCCGCAGATCGCTCTGGTTACCAGTCATGACCGCGAAACGCCCCGCGACGTTATGGTAGACCTTGCTCCCGCTCCCGTAGTGATCGGTGTCAACAACCGAAAAATAGTGCTCAAGATTAATCCATTCTCCGACCACCAAGGGGCCCGTGAGGATGTTCTCCAAAAGCCGGCCCTTAGGGTCAAGACGATAGTCGTAGGACTGGAGGAAGGCGCGGGCTTGCAGATCGACACCCTCGGTCAGGATTCGGCGGCCGACCAAGGCATAGGCATTACGGGACAAGCCCCACTCAGGGCGCACCTGCGACCAATCGTGGGCCTGACGACGCGCCATGGTCGCCGCGGCAAAGGGGTCGTCTGCGACCCGTGGCTCGGCCCCCAGTTTGACCATGCGTTCGGCCGCAGAGTGGCGGGTCGCCGCCGACAGCCCATCTCGTAGGCGCTCTAAATAGAGCAAGTGACGAGCCGGCAACAGATCGAGGTCATGGAGCTCAATCGCATCGGTCGTCGTATTGTGGATAGCCGGCAAGAACCAGGTGTCATCCGGGATGACAATCCCGTGCTCACGCAACTGGCGTCGGATCTCTGATTTATTGCCCATATGGGCCAAGGCCCGTGCATTCGGTAGGCCCTTGCCGCCGCCACACGCGCCACAGTCGAGGGCCGATTCATAGGGGTTATTTTCGGTACGGCTCTCATGCCCCACGAGCAGCACGAAGCGCGAGAAATTCCGATCAAGACCAATCGAGAGCAAGGCCTGGAGCACATAACGCACCTGCTCTTCCACACTAAACCCAATGCGCCCCAGACGCTCCATCTGCAGGCTGGTCTGGGCCCGATCTACGAGGTAGATCCGACGCAATGTCTCGATGAACTTGGCCTCGTCCGCGGCGGTCATGTTCCGCCGTTTCGCCAAAGCACTAGGGCCGTGCTGATGCGAAAGCGCGATCTCGCGCAACTCCCGGACCTCATCGTCCGTCACTCGATCGTGCGGCATACTGGGCTCTTTGGCCAAGGCGCGCCGGATCATCGCCCGCTGCACGGCCCGAATGATGGAATCGGCCTGCTCGGGACTCAATTTGTCGAGCAGAAGTCGCGTGACTCCCTTGCCACCATGCAAGCGCCCATACCAGCGATGGTAGCTCAAGGGGGCCACGGTCTTACCCACGAGTCCTAGGCCAAAGAGAAGGCCAATGGCCTCGACTGCGACAAAGGGCGAGAGCACAGACCCCTTCAGCTCATGCAACACGTGCTCCAAGGCCCCATACAGGGGTTCCTCCTCTAACTCCAGGGTGGCCGGAATCTCGAGAACCAGGTTCTTCGGCGTCTGTATGGCCGGACAGAGGTGGGTCTCGCTCCCCTTCCCATACTCCAGATAGCCCAGCGGAACACCAAAGAACCCCGCGATCCCGTAGGTCTGGTAATCGCCCAATTCCTCGAGGCGCCGGCGCATGGGCTCCGACCGGACATCGATACAGAAGAGAGCCTGGGCAAAGGGCCGTTTGGTGCTGCGCTCCTCGCTCACCGGTATCTGAATCTTGTCTATCAATTCACTGATGCAGTGGGATTCCATCGCCTGGAGCCAGACATAGCCCTCGCCACGCTCCCAGTCGCGCAGTATGACCAAAAGATCGCTCAACTGGCCCGGGGAGAGGCCCATCAACGCGGCCTCCGCGTCGCCGCTCACGGCACAAGCCAAGACCCGCAGGCGCTTTGCCTGATGTTCGTTCTCCCACTGAAGCTTGGCCGACGCATAAGCCGCTGCCAATTCAGCGATCGGCTTCAAGCGCCCGCGCACAAGAACGTCTTCGGCGCGCTGCGCCCACCCCGGCAAAATCGTGCCACCATAGAGCTCGGCGCGCAGATAGGCGGCCCGCGGCTGTTCGCGCAGTAAGGTCAAAAGCTCGGTCCACGAGGCCGGGGTCTGATGATGGCGCCGACTCTCTTCCAAAAGCGCAAACCCAAGAACCATCCGCACCGCGAGAAAATCCACCAGGTCAGCGGGGTAGCGTTGTCCCCAGTAATAATGCTTGGCGCTGCTGCGATAGCGAATAAAACCGGCCCATCCATGCATACTCGTTAGTTCGTGCGTGATATAGCCTTGCCACACCGACTCCGGCACCTCCAGGAGGCGCAGGACGTGGACCACCATCCCCTCGGCCGTCTCCTCTGTCGCTAAGAGTTCACGCAGATGCAGGCCGCGGAGCAGAAAGCGAATATTGCGGCGTGCGACCTCCTTCCAAGATGCGAAGAAACCCGCCTCGCGCCCAGGCGCGTGCCAAGCCGACTGCCCCTCATCAAAGAAATCCAAACAACTCTTACTCAGAAGGTCATCGAGGGTCGCCCCGATCTGGGTGCCAAACAAGAGATCCACGTGCCGATAGACAGGCGTCTCAGGAGCAAACCGATCTGAAATAATGGGCGAAAGCCGAACATCCAAGCCCTCTTTCGGCACCGACAAGGCCTCCCCGTGCAGGCTGGCCCAGAGCGACTCCCCGGAGGTCCAATGACCGCCGGCAATAACCCCTTCACTGCGACAGCTGGTCATGAGCTGCCAGAGCCACGCCTTGAGATCGAGTGTCGGAATCTTGGAGGCATGAGCATCCAGAAAGCCGTGGATGCGTCGACGCAATTCGCCGTCATCCACCTTACCCTCGGCTCGGTAAGCCTGATACTGGGAACGCTTCAGATAACCCCGGGCATGGAACAAGCGGCTCCCCTGCCGGACGGCGTCGGCAAAGGGCCGGTCCTCTAGGCCATAGAGCGGGTTGTGATGGATAAATGTGCGCATGGGCCAGAAACGCGGAATCGGCTCGCTCGCTGTGTAGACCATAGAGCGCACCTTAAGCCGGTCACCCAAGGACAGAGTCATACTCAAAGCCCTCCACCGACAAGATTAAGGAAGAGAGAGGCAAACAAGACAAGCCCGATCAGCACAAAAGCGCCACGCCCCAGATCGGTCATAGGTTCGCCACGAAAATCCCCATACAGGAGATCCTGAAAGAAACGCCCAGTCGCCCAGCCCCACAAAAGAGGCAGGGGTAAAAGCAGCGGCACCCACGCAAGCGGCAGCTGCCTTAAGCTGCGCCAAAGCGCGAAAAAGGCCGGAAACAGGGGTGTGCCGAGCAAGGCCAAGGCGCACAGCGTGAGGCCGGCACTGAGTCGCGGGAGCGCCTCGACAAGACCGCCCTGAAGCCCCAAATACGCGCCCCCCGTGCGCCGGGTCAAGGCCGCCGCCAACAGCAAAAGCAGCGCCGCCGGCAGACTCCAAGCGAGCGCGAAGACCTGGAGCGTGATGAGCGGTACACCGCTCCACCACGCCAACCAGACCAGGGCCAATCCGGAACTGACCAAGAGCCGTGTCCAAATCCCGACCTCACGGGCGGTTAAGGCCCGGAACGCATAGAGTAAAGAGGAAAAGACCGCCCACAAGCTCCCATAAAAGTGCCAGGCGGGTGGCAGGCTGTGTGCGAGAGCGGAGAACCGCAGCAGCGCAAGACCCGCCTGGGGCAGTACCAGAACCGCCACGGCTTGGGGCCAGCCCCCGGGGAGACGGGTCAGGAGACGATTAAAGACCCAGCTCAAGGGAAAGAGCGGGAGCAGCATAGTGGCGAGTAGACCAAGCGACCAGACCATGTCAGCACCACCCCAGCCAGACGTTGAGCCAACGTGACCAGCGCAGTAAGACCTGGCTTAGGTAAGCGTAGACGTCAGCCACATAGAGTTCGCGCGACAACCAGGCATAAATGATGAGATAGAGCCCGCGCCCGCGTCTTCCCAAGTGATCCCCCCACTCAAGAGTGTCGGCAAAGAAGGTCAGGATCCAACCCCCCACGAAAATCGCCGCCAGGAAAACGACCAGGGCATCAAAAGACAGCAAATGAATGCTCGCGGCCTGAAAAAGCCCGGCGCTTTCCTTGAGGCTGGGATACAGAAAATGAGCGAAATAATGGCTAATCAGGGTATAGCCGATCACGATCACGACAAAAGACACCAGGATGCCGATCATGAGCCGCCACGGGTCTTGCTGTGACATCTTATGCGCGGCAAAGAGCGCCTGGGCGCCGGTCACCCAGCCAAAAAAGAGCAGGACTACGACCCCTTGCTCGTAAAAGAGACGTTCGGCCACGAAAAAGTGCGACAAGCCGATCACGATCATGGGCACCAAAACCGTCAGACTCGCGGCCACAAGCCAAGGCAGGCGGGAGGGTTTGGCCGGGCGCCGTTCGACAACCGAGGTGTAGATGGGATCGGGCGGCACCCCGTCATGGCGGCGCGCATCGCCTATCACATTGCCCGAGCCCAAAAACAGCGAGGCCTTGAAAAAGCCGTGTGCGATCAGATGAAAAACCGCCAAAGGGAAGGCCCCCAACCCACAC
>JAJYPQ010000163.1 GCA_021795255.1 Pseudomonadota bacterium | reverse complement strand
TATGGTGTCATAAGGTTCAGCATAAAGAGGACCTGATGGCGAGGCAAAAGTTCCCCGATGCGAGGAGGTTTGCGGGGGAGCGGCGGCTGCGCCGTCGCTCCTCGGTCCCGGTTCCCAAGACCCAAAGGTGAGCCGTCTGTTTATCGTTTTGATCAAAACGCCCGAAGGCCCTCACCGTGAGTGAACCTACAGGCGGCGCGGCGGCGGGTGCAGGCGCTCAAAGATATTGTCCATGCGGTGCCCTTGCGTGTCATAGCCGCGTACCTGCAAGCGCCGGTGTTTGACGATAATGACGATCTGGCAGTCGTGGACGGGAATGTGCGGGCCGCGGGCCACGGCAAACGCCGCGCCCCTGACGCAGGGATTGGCCGGGAAAGCCTTGTTGAGTTCTGCCACGAAATCCCGGGCGACGGCCAAGGCCGTCTCGCGGGTCGGGAAGGTCTGGTGCGGATAGCCTCGCAAGGCGATGTCGAGGTGCAAGCGAACGGCCTGTTCTTGGACGACGATGCGAAAGCTCAAAACCGCGGCCCACAGGCCATAGAGGATGGCAAAGCCGATGGCAAGGCGCACAAAAAGACGCGTGGCCTGAGGGCTGGGCCACGTCGTCGCGGCGTGTTTCGCCGGCGTTTCGGGGGCGGAGGATTTGGTCACGGGCGCGCTTCCTCGCGGGCCTGGGGGCGTTGAGTCTCAAACCCCCCGCGATAAGCCCAATAGAGCAAGGCGGGGCCGATGATCATCATGGGTATCGAGAGGATTTGACCCATGTCGAGATGCCCGAACACGAATCCCAGCTGAATATCGGGTTGGCGGGTGTATTCGACCAGAAACCGAAAGAGGCCATAGCACAGCACAAAGAGGCTTCCGACGGCGCCCGTGGGGCGAGGCTTGCGGCCATATAAGACGAGAATCACGAGCAGCAGAACACCTTCGAGCAGAAATTCATAGATCTGTGAGGGTTGGCGCGGTTGCGGGCCCCCGGCCGGGAAGATAATGGCCCACGGGAGATGGCTTACGCGCCCGAACAATTGATCATTGATGAAATTCGCGAGACGGCCAAGGCCCAGGCCTATGGGGGCTGCCGGGGCAATGAAATCCAGGATCGCCATGGTCGATCGGCCATGCCTTCGGCCATAGGCCCAGCAACCGAGAATCACACCGATGAGACCGCCGTGGAACGACATCCCTCCGTCCCAGACTTCGAGAATCTGAATCGCGTGACCGAGGTAGTAGGGTAGATCGTACCAGAGCACATAGCCCACACGCCCACCCACGATCGCGCCGATCGACAGATAATACTCGAGGTCTAAGACCTCATCCTTCGTCCATTGCCAGTCGCGTCGGCGCCCGCGGCGGATGAGCCACAGTGTAGCGACCACAAAGCTTATGATCTCAAGCAGGCCATACCAGTGTATGGGTAGGGGCCCGATATGAAATCCGACGGGATTGATATGGGGATAAGGGAGCATGCGCGTCCGTTGACAATGGCGCCTAACAATGGCGAATAGTAGAGGGAGTGTCAAGACTCAAGACCTCGTGCCAAGGGCCGTCGCCGGGCGTCGCTTGGGTACGGGGCAGCCCTTGCAGCCGATAGCCCAGGCCTTGTCCCGCGGTCAGGTCTTCGCGGTTCGTGAATAAGAAGGGGAGTTTTTCGACAGCCTGCGGATAGGATGCCAAGACGGAATCAGGGCGAGCGCTGCCGGGGCGCGTTGCCTCCTGTGATCGAGCCAGACATCACGGCCTCTTGGGCGGGCGGCTTGCCCTGGTATTGGGGAACGAAGGTCGGCGCGTCCTCACGCATCGCCCGTCACCCGGCGCATCGCCTCACGACCGACTGACGGGATGGCTTGTTACTGGCCCGATTCTACCGCGCGAGCGAACTCACGCCGCTGACCATCCCAGAACCTCCTGATAAGGCCCTACGCGACCTAGTGCCTGCCGATGATGGTCTGAATAATCAGAAGCACGCGCCCGCGATGGCGATCTTGACTGTTGCGCCAAGGGTATTCCGCGCCGTCCGGCAGGGGGACCGGCGCACGTGCGATTGCCGTCAGCGATTCAATGGGAAGCAGGACCCACATTGCCTTACGGACTATCGTCTCGAAGTGCGCTTTAGCACCGGGCGCGTGCTCGTCGATCCGTGGACTTTCGGCTAATGTCGGATGTCCACGTACTCGCGACCGCCATCCTGCGCCGGCCGCTACTCACGTGCCCCTACCTTAACCACCAAAGGAGAGAAGTATCGATTGAAAGACAAGGGCAAGACCGCGCTGTTCGTTAAGGCGGCTAAGACCGGGGCCGCGCGCGGTAACGATGAGCGGCGATCAACGCAGCCCTTGATCCCCTGCCCGAAAACGCAACATTGCGTGACTTAGGCCGCCATTGCCTTAACACGGGGGGTACGGGTGGGGCCAAGACGCCAACAAACCTAAAGAGAAAACACTCATGAATCTACTGCGAGCGCTCAGGAGTCGCCGCTTGCCCCGGGTCACATTGCGGGAAAAACATAGCGGTCACCGCCGCATGAATACCGTTGAGTTTCTGTCGAAGGCGGTCCAGGAACTCATGTAAACCCTGCTCGATAATATTTTCAATACGTAGTGAGGAAAGTTCATGCACCAGTATCTTCAGACGACTTTCTGCTTCGCTAGGCGATGGCCCCGGAGTCGACTCGCAAAGCCGCTCCAAAAACATCGCTACCTGCCCTAAACAAAAGCAAACCGAGCGCGGGAATTCCGTGTTTAGTATCAGAAAATCCGCGACCTTTGCGGGAGTAATGCTCTTATAACGCTTCCGATACATCTCCATGGCACTTGCGGATCTCAAAAGGGCCGCCCATTGAATGGTATCGACAGTGCTACCCACCCCCAACCACGCAGGTAACAAGATGAAATACTTGACGTCAAGAATGCGTGATGTCGTGTCCGCGCGCTCTATCATCTTCCCAAGACGCAGAAATCGCCATGCATCTCCATGGGACATGGTGGCGTCTGTGATGCCGTCAAAGAGATGCACGCCCATCTTAACTTCCGTATAAAACTCATAGGAATTTAGTAGCGCGTAATCGGAGGCCATAGAATCACACAAAAACGTATGAAACCGGTTGGCCTGTTCCCACATTTCAGATGAAATCGTGTCCCGTACAGACCGTGCATTCTCACGGGCGCGCTGGACGCAGGCCATGATAGAGTCCGGGTTCTCCGCGTCGAACGTCAAAAACCGCATTACCGAGTCACGAGTGGGCGCGGGATACCGAGCCGCAAACAGGCTGCGGGCGCCTACCGTATCAATCAAGGCCTCCCACTGATCTCCGATATCCGTTGCTGAATCCAGCGTCAGATGCAGATTAACATCCACCAGTCGTGCAACGCTTTCGACGCGCTCCAGGTAACGGCCGATCCAATACAATGACTCTGCTACTCGACTGAGCACGCCGGCCCCCTTTGTTATATATCTCAAGCCGATCTCATAGTAGGTGGTACTACCCGCGCCGTTGCGCAAAAATGGGTCGTTACTTATCCTGAGGAACAAAACCCGGAGCTCTTACTTACTAAAATGCCACGCAGACGCGTATGAACGCGGACTGGGCAAGTGCCCGAGAAGGCGAACACGCCTTGCTGTTGATGTGCCTCCCTCTAACTGTGCAAGACCCAAGTGTCCTTACTTCCCCCTCCTTGCGATGAATTCACGACCAGGGAACCTTTTTTTAAGGCGACCCTCGTAAGACCGCCCGGAAGAACATAAATGTCGCGGCCATATAAGACGTAGGGGCGAAGGTCCACATGTCGGCCCTCAAAATGGTCGCCAGCCAAGATCGGAGCGCGAGAAAGGGCGATGGTCGGTTGCGCAACATACTGGCGAGGGAAAGCTAAAATCCGCTCTCGAAATAAAGCCAACTCCGATGCGCTGGCGGCGGGACCCACAAGCATTCCATACCCGCCCGACCCGTCTGTGGCCTTTACCACCATCTTGCTCATATTGGCTAAGACATAGTCGCGCTCTTTTTTGACGTGACAAAGATAGGTAGGGACATTCGGTATGACAGCCTCTTCCCCCAAGTAATACTTGATGATGCGCGGTATATAGGCGTACATAGCCTTGTCGTCCGCCACGCCGGTTCCCGGCGCGTTAGCGAGCGCCACATTGCCCGCTCGATAACATTCCATGAGCCCTGGCACACCAAGACAAGAATCAGGTCGGAACACCAGGGGATCCAGAAAATCGTCATCGATACGCCTGTATATCACGTCGACTTTTCTTAGACCTCTCGTTGTTTTCATGTAGACCACTTTTTTGCGGACGATAAGATCGCGCCCCTCGACAAGCTCGACACCCATCTGCTGAGCCAAAAAGGCGTGCTCGAAATAGGCCGAATTGTGGATGCCGGGCGTCAATACGACCGTGACCGGGTTCTCTTGTCCCGGAAAAGCGAGATATTCGAGTACATCAAGAAGCCGGCTTGGGTAGTCATCCACCGCCCGGACCCTTGAGGCATCAAATACTCGAGGTAGGGTTCGCTTTAGGACACGCCTGTTTTGAAGGACATATGACACGCCGGAAGGGCACCTGAGATTATCCTCTAGGACATAGAATTGGCCAGTTTGATCCCGAATGAGATCGGTGCCGGAGATATGATTCCACACAGCGTGAGGAACCCTGACATCCTGACATTCCTTTCGGTAACTTGGCGCCGATAAAACGAGATCTCGCGGCACTACCCCGTCCCGTAATATCTTCTGCGGACCATAAATGTCGCCGATAAATAAATTTAACGCATGGGCGCGCTGCTTTAGGCCACGCTCCAGGCTCGCCCATTCCTGCGACTCAACGATGCGCGGAATAATATCAAATGGAAGAATCTTTTCGGCGCCCTTGCTGCCGCCGTAGATGGCAAAGGTAATGCCCATCCGATACAGGGCGGCCTCCGCCAAAGCCTGATAGCGACCCATCTCCTCTACTGATAAGTCGCGTAAACACTGAAATAAGTGCTCAGAGCCAGGGCGCATATGGCCCCCTAAGGCAAAGGCCTCGTCGTAAAAGTCTTCAACTCGGTAGTCCATCCATGCCATGTTTGCACTCATCGTGACTCCCGCGACCTCAAACAGACGCTTCGGCTCATGACCATGAACGTCGATCACTCGGTAGGGCGAAGCAATATACGTGCCGATATCGCTTTGGGTCTAAGGCGTATCGGTTTTATGAAAACTTGTTACGGGATTTAAAAAAAGATCATTGCATCACAGAGATCGCCGCGCCCCACAATGAGGCATATGCCCAGAATCGGGCAAAGATTCTAGGAGTTTTGGAGGGGCAAGAGACACGAAAGCCCCTTTACAGGAGACCTGTTTCCGTGTTCCATTCTCAATGGGCTTCGCTTTTGGGAATGGTGTTTTCAGAAGGAACTGAATCAAGTGCAGGCCGAGGCATGACTCTTGCAAAAATGGCGTTTCGCATCTTGTCTCTCGGCAAGACGATGTAGGACCGAGATAGACGTAAAGGGGACCTAGGTATCCATGACGTATTGTTTGGCTATGCGCTTAGAGGCAGGACTCATCTTTTGTTCCGACTCCCGCACCAATGCCGGGATAGATAATATGAGCGCCTACTCTAAAATGCATCGGTTTTCGCTGAAAGGAGCGCGGCACTTCACGCTGCTCTCAGCTGGCAACCTTGCGACGACCCAGGCCGTGGTCAAGAAGCTGCGCACCGACATGAGGCAAAGCGGCCCTAGCCTCCATACCGCTTCGACTATGCAAGAGGCGGTAGACTACGTGGGCGTGACCAATGCTCTGGTTCAGCGCCAGCAGGCCGAACGCGATGCGGCGCAGACGAACTTCGAGGCCACTTTCATTTTCGGAGGACAGATCGCTGGACAAAAACCAGAGATATTCATGGTCTACCCGCAGGGTAATTATATTCACGAGTCCCGCGAACATCCGTTTTTGCAGATTGGGGAAATCAAGTACGGGAAGCCGATCCTCGATCGTGTCGTGAGTCCCGACCTAGATCTCGGCCGAGCCGCACGGTGCGCCCTTGTTTCCATGAACTCAACTATGCGCAGTAATGCGACAGTGGGTCCTCCTATCGACTTGCTTCTTTACCGGCGTAATATTTTTGATGAGGGCCGTTTTTTGCACTTAGGGGATGATGATACCTTCCTGCAGGAAATCGGGCAGCGCTGGAGCGAGGGCCTCATTCAGGCCCTCGAGACCCTGCCAAAATTTTCCTGGGAAACAGCGGACGATGTTCAGGCAGCAAGCCATATCTACCCTTTTCAGTCCAACCCTTGAAGCCCCAGATGGAGCTCCTCGCCCTTACCCACAATATTCATTACGACTATTCAAGCCCCGTTTTTTTAGGCCCCCACATCTTCAGGCTGAGCCCGTCATCCACAGCACGTGTTTGGCTTCAGGATTACGCGCTTCAGATATCGCCTCCGCCCCAAACGCTGCACTGGCAAGCAGACCTCTTTGGAAACCGTGTGGCGCGCGCTATTTTTGATGGGCGCGCAAGCTCTCTCGATATCACGATGAAGGCGACGTTTTGTTGGCAAGAGATAAATCCTCTAGACTTTTTGCTAGAAGACACGGCCATCGAATGGCCGCCGCTCTATACCGCCGACCTCGCCTCGTACCTTGCGCCCTACTTGCAAGTATCAGAGGGCGGCCCGCTTTTTCAGGGCTTTGTCGAGAAGCTGCGCGAGGGTCCCGCGTCGACGGTTGCATTTCTGGCCTACGTTGCGCAGGAGGTCGCCACCGCAGTCCGCTACACCCATCGGCTCGAACCGGGCATCCAAAACGTTGAGACCACGCTTGACGAAAGGACCGGATCGTGTCGCGACAACGCCTGGCTGCTCGTCCAAGTGGTACGGCGACTGGGATTTGCGGCACGCTTTGTCTCCGGGTATCTCATAGAGTTCGCTGCCAAGCCAGGAGATGAAGGCGTAGGCGCCGATACGGCGGCCCTTCATGCCTGGGCCGACATCGTCTTGCCCGGGGCCGGATGGGTGGCCGTGGATCCGACCTCGGGACTGTTCGCGGGGGCTGACCACATACCGCTTGCCGCCACGCCGGATCCGGCTCTGGCCGCACCTCTCTTGGGTAGCTGCGAAAGACAGGCCGCGCACTGGCACTACACTCATACCATAGAGAGACTCGGCCGCTGTGGCGGCGGATTGGAAGTCCCGTAACTCGTGCTCGCCTCAGTAAGGCTGAGCAAAACCTGCCCTAGCCTGCAGGGTAGAAGGATTGAGCGTAGCCCTACCGTATTGGCTGTATGGTTCATGGACGAGGTGCCTGGGCGCCATAGCGATGCGAGCACAGCCTTGCCTCTTCGATTCAAATCAGCCGATCCATCTCCTTCGATGGCCTAGTGGCTTCCCTGAGGAGGCTTATGCGCGGTTCCAGTCCAGCGTAGCGGGAAGAATTGCGTCTACTCAATGGGGGACGCAGCACTGCCGCCGTTTTCCGTGGGCACCACGCAAAACCCTTCGTTTTTTCTGCCTTCTGTACGGTCGTGCGCTTTGCTAGAATCTTACATGCCTAGTTCGAAACGCCGAATACCCGCTTTCAGGGCCTGATCGCTGCTATCGGCTGCGGGTGCTGCCGTGACGGTCTGCGCGGCCTTAGACGAAACTGTCATGCGAGTCCCTGAGGGCCTCATACGGTCTCCCCGCCTCTTAGCGCAAGACACGCCGCCCAGGGTGCTCGACCGACCGATAAATCCGCGCCCGACGAGCCCTGAAATCGCCAAGCTAAGAGGGGGAGCGCCCACGGCATGACACACTCACCTCTCCTGTTATGTGGCCATTTCTCAATCGGAGAAAAGGGGGCATATCTCTTTTGGGTTGACGCATTTCTGAATGGCGTTGACGGACAGGCTAACCGGGCGGTAGCCTGGACCCGCAGCGCGCCCCTAGGGGATCGCTGTGAGAAAAAGCAGACCATTTATGGACGACC
>JAJYPQ010000162.1 GCA_021795255.1 Pseudomonadota bacterium | reverse complement strand
CAGGAGGAGATCGAGGCCGCCAAAAAGGCCGGCATCATCATCGAGAATGATCGCGCGGAAGATTTTTCGCAGCTCACTGCTCTGTTAGGCGGCACTAAATGATGAATGCTCGCCAACTCTTTATCCAGGACGCAACGACTGGCCGAATTCGGTTCACTCAGGCCGGTGTCGACCGATATGGCGAACGGTTCGCTCGCGCGGGCTTTTCGATACGCCAGATTACGACCATGAAAGAATTCGAGGCGGCGGTGGATGCGAGCTTCGCGTTGGAAATGGAAAAGCTGGCGGCCGAAACGCGGGGACAAAACCCCGCGCTCGATGCCATCATGGCCGGACTCCCCGGCTGGGACTAATCACCGAACATCTTTTTCAGCTCGATATATTCCCGAACAACCGACAAAAGTTGTTGCGCGTTGGTGTCTGAAAGCGCATTCGCCTCCATCAGGCTGACAAGCCGTTTTTCTCGCTCCTCCAACTGCTCAAGCGTCGCGGATTCACAGAATTTATGGATCTTCCACAGCTCCATTTGATGCGCCTCCTTGTGGTTGAGGAGACGCATCCCATAACGGGATGAAGTCTCCCGTATGGGTTTTTGGTGCTGTTTTTATCCACGCCCAGCTGGCGCGCCCTTTCCAGGGATTTCCGTAAGCTCACCGCTTACGGAAATCCTCGGTTAAGTTTTGTCGCGATTTGCGTTTCCTTGCTCGCAATATATATTGTGCTTGTTCAACGGAGATGCTCATGCGAAAGACGCTGGTTTTAAAATATCGTGATGCCAACACTCTCGGAGTAGACCGTAAGCGATTGGAGGAGTCCGCCAAGAAACTGGGCGTTACACCGACAAAAGCCGCTTACATCGCCATCGGCAGGCTTCACGCCGCCCTGTTTGACGGCGACGACGATTTTGATTTCCCTGACGACAGGACCGTTGCGCGCCTGAATAGAAAGAACAAAGAGCCTAATCCGGACGATATTATCCGTACCAAAAGCCTCGCTGACCTTTTTGCTCCGCAAAGCAAAAAGCGTTCGGCAATCATAACGCGGACTACTAAGTCTAAGACTGCCAAGACCAAAAGTGCGGCAAAAACCACAGGTCGCAAGCGCCAGACCATACCCAACAAATAGACGAGAATCGGTCGCCGACTGTTTGTCGGTTGACCGATTCTCTCTGTCAGGCTTTGTTATACGCATCTCGCAGACGCTTCATGACTTTTCTGTCATTCGGGTCTAAGTGGCCGCACACATCAATGATGTCGGCAGTAGCTATTCTTGTGATTCGCCGAAGATCAAAACGTGTAGGTTTTTTGATGCCATATTTCTTAATTTCTTCACGGTTTATCAGAACAAACTCGTGAGGCAGGTGACCCGACTCTGACACCTTTCGTGATGAGCCGTAAGCAATCCTGTATGTCGGTGCGCATATGGCACTTATTTGAACGCTAATAACGAGTCCATAGTGTGATAGTGACTCACCCTCATCACAAGGGAAGCGACAAAACACAATATCGCCGGCTTCAATTTGCATTGTTACGTCTCCTTGAAACTTTGGAGACGTATTCCCACAAACGGGAATTCGATCTCCCGATCGGATAGGCTGGTGCCTTACCGATTTTATGCTGCTCTTGTACGCGCTCAGCTGGCGTGAGCCGCTAGGCTGGGAAACAGTTTGGCTTTAAGCATGAGAAGGATGCCTAAGGCCAAACCGTCTAGCTGTTAGGTGTGGTTTGTCGCGCGTCTTGCATATCGCATGCGCCGTGGCACAATAGCGGCATTCAAATTAACCGAATGGGACCACAATCATGCTCAAGGATGTCACGACAGAGAAGACGTACGAGACAAAGCGGGAAAAGGCTAAGAAGACCAGCCCGCCAGAGTCGGAGTACGAAAAAAAGTGCCGCGAACTTTTTGAGAAGCACGAGGTTACGCCGGGGACTGACGGGCTTCTCGATGCGCTCGAAGAATTTTGCGCCAGAGATGGCGATATGTCGCGCGACGAAATAAACCAATCACTTGTCCGACATACCGCCAAGCGGATGGGCGGACCTAAGGCTGTACAAAAAGCCCGGCTTCGGTAACCCAAAAGGGTTACCTCGGCACAGTCCTTTTTCCTGCGCTTGTAATTCCTTTTGCGCGTATCTTACCAAATCATCCCAAAGCGATTTCTGCCCTGGCTCGATCGCTGGGTCCATTGCTGCGAAGCGTAGGACTTTTTCCGGGTCCAACGCCGCGAGTTTCATCCCCGCGATCTTGGCGTCCGCCTGCTACTACCATTGAAAAATGCCTCTGCGAGAGAGGCATTTTTTCTCGTCATTAGGGCCATTTGGCCTCCCGTGCATCGCCGCACGCGACGCAAAAGAAGGAACAGCCCTAGGACGGTGCGGCGCCCGGGCTTTTCTGACCCGAGCGAACACACATTCCCCGTCGGGAAAGTGCGCCCGACGGGTCGTTTGATGCTGTTCTTATCAGTCGCTCAGCTGGCGACTCCCAAACTCGCGTTTGAGAGGTGACGATGGGATCGTAGATCGGTTCCCCGGGGCCGTCAATGGCAGCAGATACATCAAACACGATCTTTTCCCGGCCGCACGCAACAAACGGGGCCCTATTTGCGGCGCTATTCGCCCGCTTGCATTTCCCAAACCTCTTTTAGACTGGCGCAATGCCTCGATCCTGGTGGACTTGGATGATGAAACATCGAATTCTGGCCGCTTTGGCGGCTTTGTGGGCGACTGCGGCCTATGCCGCGCCCCTAGTCATTACCGGGGCTCCCAATGGCTCGTGGAACGAGATGCACGCCCGCTTCGCGCCGATCGCGCGGTATTTGTCCACGGTCCTCCATCGGCCGGTGGCGTTTCGTAATTCCGGCGATTTCGTGACATTCAGCCAGTGGGTCCGGAATCGGCGTGCAGACATCGTTTTTGGCGGTCCGCAACTTATTTCCTGGGCCGAGAAGTATTACGGCTATGTGCCGGTCCTCGCCGCGCGCGGCGCCCTCTCGTTCGCGTTAGTGGCGCGAGCGCAGCGTGTCCGCACCATTCCCGATCTCGAGACCGGCCAGGCGGTATGCGGGCTCCCGCCCCCCAACCTGGGGACCATGGTGCTTCTGGCCCGCTATCCGAACCCTCTCCGGCAGCCCAACATCATCCCAGTCTCCTCGCCCTGGGCGCCGCGGTCCCGACCCGCCTGGCTGCTGACTATCAAGGCAAGCTCCATATCGTCGCGCCGCTCGGTCGATTTCCCAACCAAGGCTTTGCCATCTCTGGCCGCCTGACGCCCGCCCTCCGCCAGAGTATTGTGCGTGCGCTCCTGACGGCCGTGCATGCGGGAATATTGGGTCGCTTGCAGGTCGCGAACCGCATTACTGGCTGGAGAACGCCAGGGCCCACACACTATGTCGGCTACGGCCACCTCATTGAGGGCGTGCTCGGGTACGCTCCTCCCGATGCCGTAGCGAGTGCGCGATGAAACCTCCGCATCTTCTTGTCGTAGAGGACTCCCCAACCGAACGGTATCTTCTCGAGCGACTGCTGGCGCCCCACTACACGGTGGAGGCCTACGGGAGCGCTGAGGAGGGTCTTGAAGCCTTGTTACGACCAGACGGCCCGGCATTCGCGCTCGTACTCATGGACATCGTCCTCCCCGGGCTCGACGGCTTCGCCGCTACCCGCGCCATTCGCCAGAATCCCGTGACTGCTCATATCCCTGTCGTTATTTGCACGACCAAAAATAGCGACACGGATATCAACTGGGGACTCCGCCAAGGCGCAGCGTGGCACATCCCCAAACCCATCGACGGACCCCACCTGTTGGCGGTCCTGAACACCCTCCTGAGTACACCGAGCGCCAAATGGGCACGGTCCTCGGACACGGCCGCCAGGATGCGGCACACCCTTTAAACATTTGCGAGGTTTTCCATGCGGTCAAAACAGCAACAAGGCGGCTTCACCCTCATTGAGTTGGTCGTTGTCATTATCATCCTCGGCATTTTGGCGGCCGTGGCCTTGCCGAAGTTCATGGGGTTGAGTAATCAGGCACGCATCGCGGTCGTCAACGGCACGGCGGGGTCCGTGACCGAGGCCGCGGACATGGTCCACGCCCTGGCAGAGATCCATGGTCAGACAGCGTCCACAGGGTCTGTGACCCTACCAGACGGATCGACTGTAACCACCGCGTACGGGTATCCGGATTCGACCAGCACAGGCATCCTCGCTGCGCTCCAGGAGGCGACAAGCCAGGCGAGCACAGCGTTCCCCTTCACGTTCTCTGCGTCGACCCCGACCGCCACTTTCACATACACCGCGCCGGGCGGCACACCCATGCAACAATGTCTCGCGACCTACGTTGAGCCGACGGCTTCAACGCCAGCACCGCGTGTGTCAACGACAATTGGCGGCTGTTAACAACATAGACCGGCGACGGCACCCCCGTCGACCGGTCGTTGCCCCCCATCACGCACCTGATGGGGGATCTGCTGATCAAGGCCCTCCCGCCAGACGCCTCCCAGGCTGTCGTGCAGGCCATGATGCGCCTAGTGGCCCACCACGCGGCCGAACAGCGCACCTAAGACCCTCATGAGCCGCCTCGGGCTTGTAATCCCTATGTCGATAGAAGAGACGCCCCCGCCAGATAACCCAGCAGTGGGTGCGCAAGGTCGTGTCCTCTCGCTGGTCATAAAAGATCGCAATGCCTTGTACGCGGCCTATATGCCATTTCTAAAAGGTGGCGGCCTCTTTATTCCGAGTCGCAAGCCTCACAAGCTCGGCGAGGAGGTTTTCGTGCTGCTCACATTTCCGGGCGCCGCGGAGAAGGTGCCGATTGCTGGTTGTGTCGTCTGGGTGACGCCACAGGATGCCGTCGGCGGACGAACGTCTGGCGTCGGCATCCAATTCAGCGCCAAGGACGCCGACATGGCGCGCGCCAAGATCGAGTCCTATATCAGCGACCAATTGGCATCGGATCGTCAGACCCATACGATGTAGTCCCGCCCAGGCTTTTGGCGTTCATGTTCGGTCGAACTTGCGTTCCCTTAGAGGCCAATATCCTTCGTACTATGTCCATACTCAACGATCTCATCCGGCAACTCACCCCCGAGCAGGCCCGCACTTTTGCTAAAGAGTGCGCGGAGCAGGCGCTTGTGGCCGTCAATAATGCTCGGTAGGCGGCATGATTCACGGATGCGAACCCGTATGGGCTGAAGCGGCTGACGAAGGCCGAGGAATACTTGGATCTGGCTTGTGACTACGCATCCAATACACGGGACGACGACGCGATAGAAGCGGCTTTGGATACGTCGGATTATGCGATCGCAGCGATTGCGCACGCTCACGCGAAAGGGGTAGCCGCCCTCAAGGCCGGGAAAGCGGAATGGGCGCGGCAAAAAGGGGTCCTTCTTGCTCATCTTGGCGCGCATCGTTGACCTATCGGCACGACTCTGTCCAGGCCGACCAACAGCGAGTGTTACGCGGATTCTGGCACAATCCTGTCATTCGGCTGTTTCTGGCTCTCGGCCCGCCGCAACGCCCAGACAACGCCGCCTATCAGCGTTAGGCCTAGGACCTGGAACGGGGTGAGTATCTCGTGGTAAACCACCACCCCGAATAAGGCCACAAAAGCGATCTCGCTGGTGCTGGCGACGGCGACGACGGTCCCCGGCAAACGCGCCAGGGCGGTATTGTACAGGAGTAAGGCGACCCCCTGGATAGCGATCCCGGCGAGTGCTGCCAGCGCCCACGGTGCCCATCCCGTCGTGGCCAGCCCTGATGGGTCACTCACCCCCCACACCAGCGCGGCCACGCCGGCCAGAACCAGATTGTACTCGGCGACTGCGCGGGCAGGATCGGGTTGCGGGGCCGCCTGCAGGCGACGTTTCTGCCAGAGGGTGTTGCCGGCCAAGGTGAATGCGCTCGCCAGTGCGGCCGCGACACCCGTCATGTTGAGGGCGGTCCAGTGAGGCGCGGCCACCAGGACTGCGCCGCCCACGCCCAGCAACGCCCAACCGATTTGCCGGCGTGCGCCATGTTCGCCGAGCGTGCGATGAGCCAGAAAGGGCACCAGCAGCGGCCCCAGGTAGTGCAGCGTGATCGCCACGGCCAGCGGCAACCGTCTGTAGGCGAGGACCAGCAGGGCCGTATCCATCGCTAGATTGATGCCGGCCCCCCAGGCCATGGGCGGAATGGGCCAGGCCCAAGATCGGGCGCGGACAGCGGTGGTGAGGTAACCGGCCATGGCCATCACGGTGACCAACGGCCAGATTGGCAATGGCACGGAACGCGCTACAAGGCCCCAGGCCGCGAACAGGGCTTGTGCGCCTAGCAGGGCCAGCATGGGGGCTTTTAGGCGCACAGACGTGGTCCAACGGCCCGCAGAATGGGCAATAAAAAGCCCCGCCCTATAGAGGACGGGGCGGGGTTACACATAACGAACCACAAACGTGTGAAATAGGGAGGCCATCTCGGCTTCGGCATCCGCTGTCAGCGGCGTCCGAACCGTCCGTTCCACTTGCTGGGCCGGCCGGCACTCCTGAACCGCATAGTTTTGGACACCGCGGCGCGCGAGATCACGCGCCAGCGATAGCAGTGTGTCTTCTGTCAGGTCGGGCGTCATCGTAGTGCGGACTTCGTGGCCGACACCGCTCTCTACCAATCGCTCGAGGCTGCGGGTCACCGGGTCTTCGCTGTCACGGACTCCCGTGATCGCCGCGTACGTGCCATTAAGCGTCGCCTTCACGTCCAGGCCCACCCAGGACACATACGGCAGCAGGGCCGCCAGACGCCTTGGATACGACCCGCCCGTATGGAGCCCGACGCGGTATCCCATCATGGCCGCTTCACGGGCGGCGCCAATCACCGCCGATTGCGCGGTCGGCTCGCCACCACTGAACACGACGGCGTCCAACAATCCCTGGCGCTGTTTCAGGAACGCCATCACCTGGGGCCACGGCCGCTCGGAGGGCCCGACAGCCGACGCCAGATGCGCGTTGTGGCAATAGACGCACTGCCATGGGCACCCCTGGCAAAACACCACAGCGGCCAGAGACCCCGGGTAATCGATGGTGGTAAAAGGCGTAAAACCGCCTATGCGCAGGTTGTCTGCGCTGTTTTCTTGATCAAGATTCATCAGTTACCTCCGCGAGCAGACTTGATGTCGCGGCGCAGCATCGACAAAAAAGGGGAGGCGCTTTTCAGCGCCCCCCATTATCATCACGATGCCAGTCGCGCCTCAACAAAATGCACACGTTCGGCGTGCTCGCTCTTTTTGCCCGGGTTGAACTCGGACACCGGGCGATGGTAACCCATCACGCGCGTCCAAACTTCGCACCGTTGCCGCTCGCTGTTCATGAGCGGCGTCTTTTGGCTTTCCGCCATATAGACCTCCTTTTGAGCCGCCTTAGGCGGCATCGCTGTTGAGACCCTTACGGGCCAAAATCTCCTCATCGCACTTCGGGCAGTATTCATGCTCTCCTGCCAGGTAGCCGTGGACCGGACACACCGAGAACGTCGGGGTGAGGGTCAGGTACGGCAACCGGAAGCGCGTGAACGCCCGGCGCACGAGGTCACGCGCCACCGCGGGGCTCGACAGCCGTTCGGCCATATAGAGATGCAGCACCGTCCCGCCCGTGTACTTCTTCTGCAGGACATCCTGCCGCTCCAAGGCCTCGAACGGGTCATCAGTGAAACCCACGGGCAGCTGCGACGAATTGGTGTAGTACGGCCGCTCCGATGTACCGGCCTGCAGGATGCCCGGGAACCGTTTCTGGTCCTCGCGGGCAAACCGGTAGGTCGTCCCCTCGGCCGGCGTGGCCTCGAGGTTGTACATATGTCCGGTCTCTTCCTGAAAGCGCGTCAGATTCTCGCGCATCCGGTCGAGCAACCGCACGGCCAACGCATGTCCCGCCTCGGTCGTAAGGTTGTCCGTATCCCCACTGAAGTTGCGCACCATTTCGTTGACCCCGTTGATGCCGATGGTCGAGAAATGATTGCGC
>JAJYPQ010000161.1 GCA_021795255.1 Pseudomonadota bacterium | reverse complement strand
GTCCTTGATTTATATGGTGGGCCCGGAAGGACTTGAACCTTCGACCAGAGGATTATGAGTCCCCTGCTCTAACCAACTGAGCTACAGGCCCGCAAAACGGGGTTACATATCAAGAAAGCTACGCAGATGCTCGGATCGGCTCGGATGACGCAACTTACGCAAGGCCTTCGCCTCAATCTGACGAATACGTTCGCGCGTGACATCAAACTGCTTACCGACCTCCTCTAAGGTATGGTCGGTATTCATACCGATCCCAAAGCGCATGCGCAAGACCTTCGCTTCGCGGGGTGTCAGCGTATCCAATATATCGAGCGTCGCAGCCTTTAAGCCCGCCACCGTCGCCGCATCGGTCGGCGCCATGATACTCGTATCCTCGACAAAATCCCCCAAATGGGAGTCTTCGTCGTCGCCGATCGGCGTCTCCATCGAAATCGGTTCCTTTGCGATCTTCAACACCTTGCGAATCTTGTCCTCGGGCATATCCATGCGCGTAGCCAGCTCCTCAGGCGTCGCTTCGCGCCCCATCTCCTGCAGCATCTGGCGCGAAATGCGATTGAGCTTATTGATCGTCTCGATCATGTGCACGGGGATGCGAATCGTCCGTGCTTGGTCTGCGATCGAGCGCGTGATCGCTTGGCGTATCCACCAGGTGGCGTACGTCGAGAATTTATAACCGCGCCGATACTCGAACTTGTCGACCGCCTTCATGAGGCCGATATTGCCCTCTTGAATGAGGTCCAAGAACTGTAGACCGCGATTCGTGTACTTTTTCGCGATGGAGATCACAAGACGCAGATTGGCCTCGACCATCTCCTTCTTGGCGCGCCGGGCCTTCGCCTCGCCAATCGACATCCGGCGATTCACTTCCTTCAAGTCGGCAATAGGGAGCCCGGCCCTGACCTCGATCTGGCCCAGTTTTGTCTGGGCAAGACTGACGGCCGGCCAATTCGCCTCTATGATCTCGGTGCTGCCATCTGTCCCTTTGCCGATCTTCTTGACCCAACGGGGATTCGTCTCGTTGCCCGGGAAGGTCTTGAGGAAGACCTTGCGCGCCATCCGGGCTTTACCCACGCAGATCTCCATGATGATCTTTTCTTGCTCGCGGGCCTCATCCACCAAGGCGCGTACATGTTCCACCAGGCGGTTGATCTGCTTGGAGACGAATTTGATCTCCATAAACTCTTCCGCCAGCTTCTCCTGGTGCTTCGCTACCTCAGGGCTCTTGAACCCTTTCTTCTCCGCCGCCTTAGTAATAGAGGCGTGCAACTTTCGGATCCGCCCAAAACGTTGAAGCGCTTCCTCGCGGTCAGGCCCTACATCTTCCTCAGCCTCGACGTTATCGCCGTCGCTCGCATCGCCGTCCTCGTCTTCGACGGCGGCAAGATCGCGATCAATCTCGGGCGGTGGTGCGTCCAAGGCCTTAGGATCGACAAAATCCACGACCAGTTCAGTAAGCCGCATCTGGTCTTGCTCGACCAGTTCCATCATGCGCAAGACCTCGGCTATCGTGGCCGGACAGGTCGCAATGGCCTCCGTGCTCTGACGGATTCCGTCCTCAATCCGCTTGGCAAGGTCAATTTCGCCTTCACGGGTCAACAGCTCGACGGTGCCCATTTCGCGCATATACATGCGCACGGGGTCTGTGGTTCGACCAAACTCGCCTTCCACCGCCGAGGCCAGCACCTGCTCGGCCTCCTCGACCACCTCCTCGTCATCCGGAGTGGCGGCGGGATCGGTTTTCATGAGTAAGGTGTCGGGATCAGGGGCTTGGTCGTAGACCTCAATCCCCATGTCGTTGATCATGTTGATCACGATCTCTATCTGATCCGCGTCATGCACATCCTCGGGAAGATGGTCATTGATGTCTCGATAGGTAAGAAACCCCTGTTCTTTACCCTGGAGGATGAGCTTCTTAAGCTGTAAGCGTTGCGTCTCTTGATCCATTAAGGTCGACCTTCATGCCGGTTCGGTTGGGTTCAAGTTCAAAATTAACTGTTAAGTATATACGATATATGACGACCACGCGGCTAGCCCCTTCCTAGGGACTCTCCGCGTCCTGGCTGCGCCGGAACGCAATAATCTCCGCCTGCTCGTCCGGTGTTAGGTTCCCCTTACTAATCAGGAACTTGTATCGATTCTTAGCGTCCGTATCGCGCGCCTGCGTGAACAGGGTCGCCAGAATGTCGCGGAACACCGCCCTCTGGTCCGGGAGCAACGACGGGTACTCCCAGGCAGCAAGTCGCGCTAAAGCCGCGTGCTGCTCGGTCTCGGCAAAGCGCTCGACGATAGCGCCGGTCGCGAGCGCGGGTGTGGCGCGCAACAACTCGACCAGGGCCACGAAAACGTCCATGCCCGGTCGCTCCGCAGACGGCATATCGCCCACCTCTTGAATGAGGTCGGGATACTGTAAAAGCAAGGCCACCGCCTGTCGGACCAAAGAGCTACCGCGCACTGGGGCGGCCTGTCGGACCACTCGGGTGGTCGGCTCACGGGCCGGCACCAAGGCCTCCGCTTGGGCCGCCTTTAACGCCGAAAGCTCACCTAACCTCGCAATCATCAATTCGTAGAGTGCGCCCTTTGCGAGTTTTGACAGCAAGGGCTTGGCAAGTTCAACAAGCCGCGCGCGCCCGTCCAAACGGCCGAGGTCAGCTCGCGCCCCCAGGGTTTCGAAAAAAAACTCCGGTAACTCGGTGGCGTGCCGCAGCCTGTGATCGAATCCCTCCGGCCCCTCCTTGCGGATCAAGGTATCCGGATCCTCGCCCTCGGGCAGGAACAGAAAGCTCACCTGGCGCCCGTCCCGTAACACTGACAACGCCTGCTCAAGGGCCCGCCAGGCCGCTTCCCGCCCCGCCCGGTCGCCGTCAAAACAAAACACGACCTCCGGCGCAAAGCGAAACAGGCGTTCGAGATGCTCGCGGGTGGTCGCCGTACCCAAGGTCGCCACCACGTTGGCCACACCAAACTGGGCCAGGGCGATGACATCCATATACCCTTCTACGACCACGACGCGGCCCGCTTTCTCGATCGCCGCCAGTGCCTGCGCCAATCCGTACAGCTCGTGCCCCTTATGAAATAGCGGCGTCTCGGGCGAATTCATATACTTCGGCTCGCCCTGATCAAGGACCCGCCCACCAAAACCTATGATGCGATCATGGGCGTCGCTGATCGGAAACATCACCCGATCGCGGAACCTGTCGTAGTAACCGCCGCCGTTATCTCGCGCAATAAGGAGCCCGGCCCGTTCCAAAAGCCGCGGCTCAAAATCCTTGCCCAAGGCATTCAACAAACCGTTCCAGCCGGGCGGCGCATAACCCAACTGAAAATCCTTGGCTACTTGCCCTGTGATTCCGCGACCCTTCAAATACAGGTGCGCCCGCTCAGCCGTCGGATGCCGGCGCAGGGCCTCCTGAAAATACGTAGCCGCCGCCTTCAATACCGGCTTCAGGTCAGGGCCGGCCGGCGCCATCTTGCGGCCCTCCTCGGGCATCTCAAGGCCGGCGCGGGCGGCAAGATCCGTGACTGCCTCGACAAAACCCAAGCGTTCGTACTCCATCAAAAACCCGATGGCCGAACCATGCATACCGCAACCGAAACAATGGTAGAACTGCTTGTCGCTGCTTACCGTAAATGAGGGAGTTCGTTCTTCATGAAAAGGGCAGCACGCCTTATAGTCCTTGCCCGCCTTGCGCAAGGGCACGCGCGTGCCTATGAGCTCGACAATATCCGTACGCGCCAATACCGCGTCAATAAAGGGCGAAGGTATCTTGCCTGCCACACTGCCCCCTAGGCGCCGGGACCCGGAAGGCTGACGCCCTTGTCTTTTAAGTCAACCGTTCCTTAATGCGCGCACTGACCCACGCCATATCGGCCCGTCC
The DNA here is from genome assembly GCA_021795255.1 of Pseudomonadota bacterium. Next base: position 4,167 of record JAJYPQ010000161.1, on the reverse strand, counting down.
CTGAAGCTGCGGCTTCAAGAGCGCCACAACCTTGCCCATCTCCCTAATAGAAGTGGCGCCCGTTTCCGTCAAGGCTGCCTGAATCCGAGTCTCCAATTCCTCAGGGGACAAAGGTGTAGGCCGATAACCCGCAAAGACCACGAGCGATGCCTGCTCTTTGGCCACGAGGTCGGTCCGACCGGCCGCTTCGAATTGCTGAATCGACTCCTGCCCTTGACGAACGAGTTTCTCGATCACGCTGAGCACGGCACCATCGTCCAACGCGATGCGTTCGTCCACCTCGCGCCGCTGAATCGCCGCTCTTAGCATACGGATCGCCTCAAGCCGCGCGCTGTCCTTGGCGCGCATCGCCGCCTTCATATCGTCAGCGATCCGCTCTTTCAGATCCATGCGTTTTTAAAACGGTCTGTTGGTGCGCAGCGCTACGCGGGCGATTTTCTTCAGTTCGCGCTTACGGGCCGCGGCCGCCTTGCGTTTACGAACAGCCGTCGGTTTTTCATAAAACTCACGACGCCGCACTTCAGCAAATACCCCGGCCTTCTCACAAGACCTGCGAAAACGACGCAGCGCAACCTCGAAGGGTTCGTGCTCCTTGACCCGCACAGATGGCATAGACGCAACACACCTCACTAGAAATGAGGGCCACAAGGCCCGTGGTAAACGGCGGATTCTAGCGCGCTGAAAGCGCTTTGTACACTGAAACCTCGGTTGCGAGCTCGAGACTCCGACCCTTGTTCGCGGAGGCCATCCCTAATAAGTGTGCACACACTTACATAAGGCGCTCGCGCCCAGCGCATGGTCCCCCGGCTGGGCCCGCCACCGCCGCCCTGTTCCCGCGCTTAAAGATAAGAATCCGCAGCGCCGGGGAGCCGCGCTCGTCAGCCACGGACATTTCTTGGCCCCCGGCACCTGACACGGTAAGCTTTGGGCCCACCCTCCACCGCTTTGAAGGATCGCAAATGCTCGTCTTGGGTATCGAGACCTCATGCGACGATACCGGCGTCGCCCTCTACGACACCGACCGGGGCCTCTTGGCGCACGCACTCTACAGCCAGCTCGGACATGCCGCTTTCGGCGGGGTGGTGCCCGAACTGGCATCCCGCGACCATATCCAAAAACTACTCCCGCTGATCGATGCCCTCCTGCGCGATGCCGGTGTCACCCTTGATGCCCTGAATGGCATCGCCTATACGGCCGGCCCCGGCCTCGCCGGAGCGCTGCTCGTCGGCGCCGCCCTGGCCCGATCTTTAGCCTTCGGGCTCGGTATTCCCGCGATCGCCGTTCACCACCTCGAGGGGCATCTGCTGGCCCCCCAGCTCGAGGCCGGGGGGCCCGAATTCCCGTTCCTGGCCCTCCTCGTCTCGGGCGGCCACACCCTCTTGGCCGACGTGAGCGGGCTTGGCCTCTACACCATTCTCGGCGAATCGCGCGACGACGCGGCTGGAGAGGCCTTCGACAAAAGCGCCAAGGTCTTGGGGCTTGGCTACCCGGGCGGGCCCGCGATCAGTGCTGCCGCGACTCGTGGTTCGAGTGTTGGGATCTCTTTACCTCGGCCGCTCACCGACCGACCGGGGCTGGATTTTAGCTTTAGCGGTCTCAAAACCGCGCTGCTTCAAGCGTCTCGCGAACAACCGCTCGACGAGGCACGGCAGGCGAACCTAGCCTGCGCCCTGCAAGAGGCCATCGTGGACACGCTCGCCATCAAGTGCCGACGGGCGCTACTCGCCACCGGTCACCACCGGCTTGTCATCGCCGGAGGCGTGGGTGCGAACCAGTCGCTACGGCAACGGTTGGCGGAAGAAACCCAGGCCTTAGGCGCCACTCTGTACTATCCGCGCGCCGTTTTTTGCACCGACAACGGCGCTATGATCGCCTACGCTGGCGGTCTGCGGCTCGCCGCCGGACAATCCGATGGCGGCGGCTTCGGGATTCGGGCACGCTGGCCGCTCAATGAACTTTCTCCGCCTTAGCACCGATCTGGGTCTCTTGACCAGCCAGCAGATTGCGAATATTGCTCCGATGCCGCCACAAAAGCAGCAGGCTCATGGCGAGCGTCGTCACAAAAAAGAGCAGCCGGTGAGCAGACACGGTCGCCACTAGCAAAAACGGGGCGGCCACCGCCGCCGTTAAAGCCGCCAGCGAAGAGTAACGAAATAAGAGCGCGACGAGCAGCCATATTCCGAGAAGACCGACACCCGCCAGGGGGCTGACGGCCGTCAAAACACCGAAGGCGGTCGCAACACCCTTCCCGCCGCGAAACCGAAAAAATATCGGATACACGTGCCCAAGCAAGGCGGCAAACGCGACCAGGGCGACGACGAGCGCCGACACGGGGAGCGACTCAGCGGCCAAAACCGGCAAAGAACCTTTGAGAACATCGCCCATTAAGGTAATAATAGCGGCCTTCTTGCCTCCGACCCGCAGCACGTTCGTGGCTCCTGGATTGCCCGAACCGACCTTGCGCGGGTCTGGCAATCCCAGCAAGCGGCTGACCAGGATGGCAGTAGAAACGGAGCCTAAAAGGTAGGCAATCCCCGGCAAAACATAGGCCCATATCGAGATATGCGTAACGGCGTTCCCCCAAACAATACAGACGTCCTGTATTTACACGATCTCCAAGCGGATTGCATTATCGGGATCTGGGACTGGGAACGCCAGACCCGGCAAACGGTTGTACTGGACATCGATATGGGTGTTGATATTCGGCCAGCGGCGACCCATGACGCCATAGACTACGCGATCAACTACAAGGCCGTGACCGAACGGATCACAAGCTTTATCGGGGCCTCGCAATACGCCTTGCTAGAAACCCTTGCCGAGGAGCTCGCGCGCCTTGTGTTGCAGGAATTTCCGGTGCTGTGGGTACGTCTGCGCATGGTAAAGCGCGGCGCGATAGGGCGCACTGCTGAGGTGGGGGTCATCATTGAGCGGTCACGGCCTTAAGCAAAGACCCCCCGGGGATTCCCCAAAACGAGGTCGCATACCCCGCGATAAACTGCCTACCTTGAAGGAGTGCTACCTGATGTCAAAACCGATCCCAAAGACGCTGGTCCTGATTCTCTGCCTATGGGCACCTAGCGTTTACGCCCACGGGTTTTTTGCCGGGGTCAACGCGGGCGCCTCCGATGTCCAGGGTCTGGGGGCAGCGGGCAGCCTCGGCGTCTTTGTCGGCTATCGCTTTAATACGTTTCTCGGCGCCGAGGTAGGGTATAACCGCCTCGGGACTTGGACCGGCTTGGATCAAGGAACGGCTTATACGGCGGCCGTCAACAACGTCGATGTGTCCCTCACGGCGGGCCTGCCGCTTAGCCAACGGACGCGCGTCTTCGGGCGTCTCGGGTTCGTCGACTGGTCCACTATCGGAACCGCAGGTGGCGGCGAACATCGCGTTACCGGAAGCTCCGCGAGTAACGATCTTTTAGAGGAATTGCATCAGGTCTTCTACGGCTTGGGTCTGTCTTATCGTCTGAACCGGCATGTGGGACTGCGCATGGAATACCGCCTCTACCGCGCCATGGCAGTCAATGGCCATGACCTTGATATCAACTCGATTTTGTTCGGCGCGACTTATCACTTCTCGGGGTGAGCACAGAGCGCACTAGGCCCTGTGGTCAAGGAGCTTTGTATTACACCGCCCGGACAATATCGGCTTAATATCGTGATATTTTAAGGGCGCCTAGTGCCACAACTCAGAGCACAACCGAGCGGCCGCCATCCACCGCCCATATCTGACCCGTAACATAAGGGCTGTCGAGAAGCAGGAAAGCCACAGCACCAGCGATGTCCTCGGCCGATCCCAGTTGGCCGCGGGGGATACACGCCAGCACCTCTTGTTGTTTTTCGCGCGGAAAGCCGGTCGTGGGCCACATAATTGCGCCCGGCGCGATCCCGTTCACGCGGACATGGGGAGCGAGCTCAAGAGCCAGCGACTTCGTCAACATGGCGAGACCGGCCTTGGCGATACTGTAGAGGGGATAGGCCTTCAAGGGGCGCTCGGCATGGATGTCGACGATGTTGACGATCGCACCGCGGGCGGCCAGCAGATGGGGGGCGGCTTGCTGACTCAAAAAAAATGGCGCGCGCAGATTGGTGCCGAGGAGATCCGTCCAATCCTGCGGCGATGCGCTCTGAAGAGGGGTCTCATAGAAGCTCGAGGCGTTATTGACC
>JAJYPQ010000160.1 GCA_021795255.1 Pseudomonadota bacterium | reverse complement strand
TTGGCCCACGCGCCGTTTGGTCGTGGTGTTTCAACCGCATCGCTATTCCCGTACCCACGATTTGTTGGAGGACTTCACGGCGATTCTGGCGACTGTCGATAATCTCTTTATCACCGAGGTCTACGCCGCCGGCGAAGCACCCATCAGTGGTGCCGATGGCCGGTCTTTGTGCCGGTCGATACGAGTCCGTGGGCGCCATCCCATATTCGTGGAAAGCTTAGCCGACTTGCCAAAAATTTTAGCGCCGGTGATCGCGGGTAACGATCTCGTGTTGACACTTGGGGCTGGTAACATTGGACACGCTGCTCTGACCTTGCCGGCAGCGCTTAAGGGGGAGCTGTGACGATGACTAAATCGTCGGCCGCATCCGGTCCTCGCTACGGGGAGCTTCTAGCGCATCACACCACCTGGCGCGTCGGTGGCCCTGCGGACATCTTTTATACCCCTAGCGACACGGCGACCTTGGCGGCTTTTCTGCGTGACTACCAGGGAGACAATGTCGTCTGGCTCGGCCTTGGCAGTACCGTTCTGGTACGCGATGGCGGCATTCGTGGCGCGGTCATTGCGCTGGCCGGCGGTCTGTCCGGCCTTCAGTTAGGTGAGGGTTGGGCATATGCCCAAGCGGGCGTGCCCTTGGCAAAACTTGCCCGCCAGTGCGCCGGCCGAGGGCTTGGAGGCCTTGAGTTTTTTGCCGGCATCCCTGGGACCGTCGGAGGGGCCTTGGCCATGAATGCAGGCGCCTCTGGCACGGATACCTGGAGTCATGTGGCGGCCGTCGAGACGATAGACAGGCAAGGCGAGATACGGGTGCGATTGCCCGCCGACTTCCGCGTGGCCTACCGGTCCGTGGAAGGGCCTGTGGACGAATGGTTTGTTGCCGCTACATTCAGTCTCCGTCAAGGCGATTGCGAAGAGAGTAAGCGTCGCATTAGAGAATATCTGGCTATACGGAACCGCACCCAACCTATGCAAACTGCGAACGCAGGGTCTGTGTTCCGTAATCCACCGGGAGATTTCGCCGCGCGCCTTATAGAGACCGCAGGGCTGAAGGGTTGGCGCGAGGGTGGCGCTGCCGTCTCTTTGCGTCATGCCAATTTCATTGTGAACGAAGGCCAGGCGTGCGCCTCGGACATCGAGCATCTTATAGAGCGTGTTCAGATCGCGGTCCACGAACGCACTGGGGTTTTGCTTGAGAGGGAAGTGCGGATCATGGGGGAACAGGCATGAGCCGTTATGGCAAAGTCGCGGTGTTGTATGGTGGAACCTCGTCTGAGCGAAACGTGTCCCTTAAAAGCGGGGCTGCGGTCTTGAGCGCGCTTATGGCGCAGGGAATTGATGCGCATGGAATCGATGTGGCGGCCGATCTGCCGGGGCGTCTTATGGCCGGGCGGTATGACCGTGCCTTTATAGTACTTCACGGACGACTGGGTGAAGACGGATGCGTCCAAGGACTGCTCGAAGTCCTGGGGGTGCCGTATACGGGTAGCGGCGTGACGGCGTCGGCTGTGGCCATGGACAAAGCCTTAAGTAAGGCGGTGTGGCAGACGGCTTCCATATCCACGCCAGACCATGTACTTCTTGTGTCCGAAGGCGCCCTTGCGACGGCCGCGAAATTGGGATTTCCGCTCATCGTGAAACCTATTTCTGAGGGATCGAGCGTAGGGATAAGCAAGGTCAGGACGGAGGCAGAGCTCTTTGCCGGATACCAGAAGGCCCGGGCCTTCGGGCCGGTCATGGCCGAACGTTGCATCGTGGGACACGAGTATACCTGCGCATTCCTCGGCGACATCGCATTTCCAGTGATACGTCTCGAAACGCCGCGCGATTTCTACGATTACGAGGCCAAGTATCTTTTGGACACCACCCGCTACCACTGCCCATCGGGACTGACAGCCAAGGCCGAACGAGCGATGCAAGAACTTGCGCGGCAAGCCTTCTTGGCGCTTGGTGCGCGGGGGTGGGGGCGCGTTGACGTTATGGCCGACCAGCAAGGCAATTTTTACGTATTGGAACTGAATACGGTGCCCGGCATGACTGATCACAGCCTCGTACCGATGGCGGCCCGCGCCGCGGGTATGTCCTTCGGGGATCTTGTGGTTCGCATTCTCGCACAAACCCTGGAGGCGCCATGAGAACTACCGCCGATTGGCGTCTGCGTTCCGTAGGTTCAAGGACGGCCGCTAGCCGTCGATATCGCGTTCCCCAAATTCCCGGGTCCTATGTACTGGGGTCTCTCGTCGTGGCAAGCCTTGTGCTCGCGGTCCTATTGGTGCGGGCCTTTTTCGCACCGACGCGCTTCCCAGTGCGGGTGGTACGCTTAGTTGGTGATCTCCAAAATGTGCCACGTCCGGCCTTGGTGCAGGCGGTGGCGCCGTTTATGCACCAAAATTTTTATGGTCTCGATCTTAACTCCGTGGAGCGTGCGGTCAGCCAAGTTCCTTGGGTGGGCGCAGCGCACGTCGAGCGCCGTTTTTCGAGAACTCTGGTGGTCTATGTGGCCCCGCAAACCTTGGCGGCCCGGTGGGCCCATGGCGGCTGGGTGGGTGCCAACGGCGCCCATGTTCATCTCCAGGGTTACCACCTACCGCAGGGCCTACCTCTATTCCGAGGCCCTGCCGGTCGTGAAGCCTACATGGCGACCCACTACCGCCGGTTCCAGAAGTTGTTGAGTCCTTTAGGGTTGGCTATCTCCACGCTTACTCTGTCCGAGCGCCAGACTTGGCGCATCAATCTTGTTAAGGGACCGCTTCTCGTTTTAGGGCACGACGGAAGCGCTCGTATCGCGCGCTTTGTTCGTGTCTTTCCACAGATCGCCACTTTGTTCGCCTCCATGCGGCGGGTCGATCTACGTTACACAAATGGTTTCGCCGTAGGTTGGGGCGGGGCCCCTGGGGATCAAAATGACCAAAAAGGGTGACACCAAGCTCATTGTCGGCCTGGACATCGGCACGTCCAAAGTGCTCGCTATCGTGGGTGAGGTCGCAAGCGATGGAACAGTAGAGATCATAGGGGTTGGCCACCAGCCCTCGCGGGGCCTGAAAAAAGGAGTGGTTGTTAATATTGAATCGACGGTCCAGTCGATACAAAGGGCGGTCGAGGAAGCCGAGCTTATGGCCGGCTGCCAAATTCACTCGGTTTATGCCGGAATTGCCGGAAGCCACATCAACTCGGTCAACTCGCATGGCATCGTGGCCATAAAGACCAAAGAGGTGGCTCAGGGGGATGTCGACCGCGTGCTTGAGGCGGCGCGCGCGCTTCCGATCCCGGCCGACCAAAAAATCCTCCATATCTTGCCTCAAGAATTCATCATTGACAGGCAGGAGGGGGTACGGGAACCGATCGGAATGTCGGGGGTGCGCCTCGAGGCGAAGGTCCATATCGTCACGGGCGCGGTCAGTGCCGCCCAAAATATCATCAAATGTGTGCGTCGATGCGGGCTTGAGGTAGACGACATCATTCTCGAGCAATTGGCGTCAAGCATCTCGGTCCTTACCGAAGACGAGAAGGAGCTTGGCGTTTGCTTGGTAGATATTGGTGGTGGAACGACCGATATCTCGGTCTTTACGCAAGGCGCGATACGGCACACGTCTGTTATCCCTATTGCCGGCGATCAGGTAACCAACGATATCGCGGTCGCGCTCCGCACCCCCACGCAGTATGCGGAGGACATCAAAAAGCAATACGCCTGTGCCTACGGTCAAGGTGTAGAGGAAGGCATGGTCGAAGTGCCAGGCGTCGGCGATCGCGCCCCGCGCAAGTTGTCGCGCCAAACCTTGGCGGAGGTCGTGGAGCCTCGCATTACTGAGCTCTACGAACTGATATCTGAAGATTTACGGAAAAGTGGTTTTATCGATTTGTTAGGATCTGGCATCGTTCTGACCGGGGGCAGCGCGAAAATGGAGGGCATGGCAGAGTTGGCAGAAGAGGTGTTTCACGCACCGGTTCGTATCGGCGTTCCACAATACGTGGGCGGTCTCAGCGGGGTCGTTCACAACCCGATTTTTGCGACCGGCGTGGGTTTGGTCTTGTACGGGCACCGGCAGGCCGCGAGCGTGGACTTCACGCCCGCCGGCCGCGCAATGCCGGGACGATTTTCAGAGATATTGAGTCGCATGAAAGGCTGGTTTCAGGGGAATTTTTGATGAAATGGAAATCGACACGGGCGCAATCTAAAGGACAGGAGAGTCAATCATGTTTGAAATAGTCGATACAAGTGGCCAACAAGCCATTATTAAGGTCATAGGCGTAGGCGGTGGCGGCGGCAACGCTATCGAGTACATGATGCGCTCGAACATTGAGGGCGTAGAGTTTATCGTCGCCAATACTGATGCTCAGGCCATCAAAAAATCATCGGCGAACATCATTTTGCAACTCGGGTCCAACCTAACGAAGGGCTTGGGGGCGGGAGCCGATCCGAGCGTCGGCCGGCAAGCGGCCATGGAGGATCGAGAGCGTATTGCAGAGGCCCTGGCCGGTGCGGACATGGTGTTCATTACAGCCGGCATGGGCGGTGGGACTGGCACCGGTGCGGCTCCGATAGTGGCGCAGATTGCTAAAGATCAGGGGATACTGACGGTGGCTGTGATTACCAAGCCATTTCCTTTCGAGGGAAAAAAGCGCATGACCGTCGCCGAACAAGGCATTCGCGACCTGAGCGAATATGTGGACTCGATTATCACTATCCCGAACGAAAAGCTGCTCGCGGTGGTGGGACGCGACATGACCTTGCTTGACGCCTTCGGAAGAGCCAACCAGGTCTTGCAGGGGGCCGTACAAGGTATTGCTGAGCTCATTACCCGTCCCGGGCATATTAACGTGGATTTTGCTGACGTCCGCACGGTCATGTCCGAAATGGGGATGGCAATGATGGGATCGGCTGTCGCGCGGGGCTCGGATCGGGCCAGAGAGGCAGCGCGGGCAGCGATTTCGAGTCCTTTACTCGAGGACGTCGATATTGCCGGCGCGCGTGGCATGCTCGTCAATATTACAGCCGGCGCCAATATGTCTCTGGGTGAGTTTGCCGAGGTGGGTGACACCATCAAGGAGTTTGCTTCCGAGGATGCGACTGTGGTCATGGGTACCGCTATTGATCCGGATATGGAGGAGGATATGCGGGTGACCGTGGTGGCCACAGGCTTGGGTCAGGGCCATAGGCGCACTGTGGCCCTTAAGGTGGCCAAAGCTGCGTCCGCTGGATCCGGAGGATCAGTTACGCCCAATTACGATGACCTGGATACGCCGACCGTGATTCGGAATCGGCGCGTCGGTGCCAAGGTCGATACATCGGCGGCCGATTACCTAGACATCCCGGCGTTTTTGCGCCGCCAGGCCGATTGAGCCCGTCTATCGGGGTGCCTGTGCCGACCAGGAGCCCGGGCCAACACCGGCCTGGACAGAACTCGGTTTTGTCTTTACAGTTTAGGACAATGCCGGAAATCAGGTCCGGCGGCCGTTCAGGGACGTTCGGCATGGTCAGCAGGGTGCTTATTCTGCTTCATAGCGCGGAAGTCTCATGATAAAGCAACGCACTTTAAAGAACGTCATTCGAGCCACCGGCGTCGGGCTGCATACGGGCGAGAAGGTGTATTTGACCTTACGTCCCGCGCCTGCGGACAGCGGCATTATTTTTCGCCGGGTCGACACCCCCCAGCTTATCGAGGTCCGCGCTTGCCCTGAAAATGTGAGCGATACTCGCTTATCCACGACTCTGGAGCACAATGGCGCGCGAATATCGACGGTCGAGCACCTCATGTCGGCCTTCGCGGGGCTGGGGATTGATAACGCCTATGTTGATCTGACGGCCGCGGAAGTGCCGATCATGGACGGGAGCGCGGGTCCGTTTGTGTTCCTTATTCAGTCGGCAGGTGTAGACGAGCAAGCGGCACCCAAGCGCTTTATTCGTATCCGCAAGACGGTTGAAATCGAAGACAACGGCAAATGGGTCCGGTTTGACCCGTGGGACGGCTTTAAAGTGTCCTTCACCATCGATTTCGATCATCCGATCTTCCGTAATTCGACGCAAGTGGCTTGCGTAGACTTCTCGACGACCTCGTTCGTGAAAGAGATCAGTCGGGCGCGTACGTTCGGCTTTATGCGCCAGCTTGAGGCCCTGCGCCAAAACGGGCTGGCCCGTGGTGGCGGTTTAGATAACGCCATCGTCATGGACGATTTCCGTATCCTGAACGAAGACGGATTGCGGTATGAGGACGAATTCGTTAAGCATAAGATACTCGACGCCATCGGAGACCTTTATTTGCTGGGGCACCCCCTCATCGGCGCCTTTAGCGCCTGTAAGTCGGGACATGCGCTGAATAACAGGCTCTTGCGAGCATTGGTTGCGGATGCCGATGCTTGGGAATTGATATCGTTTGAGGAAACCGATGAACCGGCTATTTCTTTCGCTCGGGCCCTGCCGGCTATGACATAAGGGCGGCGGCCCAAGGCCGCCAAGGGTCCTTAAAAGGGAGGAACGAGTGAAGGCAGAACGACCCGCTCATCTGAGTGTTCTTGTAGTCGGGCATAGACACCCCTGGAACCGCTCTTTTCGCTTGACTCCTAAGCAGTGGAAGCTCGGCGCGGCCCTCATTGGGGGCGTTATTCCGCTGCTTTTGGCAGTCGGCGTTTATGGCGCCTTGGCGCGGCTGCTTGCCCCCGATTCCCACCCCCTCGCGCGCGCAACTGAGGCGCGGGCCTTGCGCAACGAGGTGGCCCTCGTAACGCGTAATACATCGGCCGGCCTTGATGCTATGGGGCTCGAGTTGGGGGCTTTGAACTCCGAGGCTGTACGGCTGACCGTGCTTCAAGAGCGACTGATGCGCTCAGCTGGTATCCATCTCCGCCTGGTCCGTCCCCCCATTCCCTCCGTGCGTCCCCGCCAGGGGACGCATCTGATGGCCTCTCTCCATACGTTGTCCCGGCAGTTGCAAACGCGGCATCCTAGGAAGCGGTCACCCCGGCGGTCGCTATGAATATCATTGTGATGCGCGAAGCCGACGCGAGCGCGCGTCGGATAACGTTGACGACCGGGCGCATCATATTGGGCGCGATAGTGCTTTTCGGCGTTGTTCCAGTGGTTTTAGGAGGTCTGGCCTTTTGGCTTTCCGGGCTCGGTAACCCGCTTGCTCGCGGCGCGGGGGGCCACCAAGTCACCGGTCTGCAACAGACGGTAGCCAGGGTCCAACGTTTGCGCGACCTCAGCGGGACGGAACTCTCGGGCCTCGCTCGCGACATTGGCACACTCCAGGCGCAAACGAGTCGGCTCGACGTGTTGGGTTCGCGCCTAGGGGCCCTTGCGGATATTCGACCTACCGTGTGGCATACCGCGAACCCAGCCCCCTCGGCGGTCGCGGGTCTTGGCAAGGAGGCAAATTGGACCGTTGCCGGGCTCCAAAGCCTGTCGGCGCGACTCCATGCAGCGCTTGCGTATAAGGAAATGGAGCTTACGGCTTTGGGGACGGTGCTGGCCGCGCGCCAAGTGAATGCGAACACGACGCCCGGGGGCTGGCCGGTTCGGGGGGGCTGGATCTCATCGCCTTTTGGGCCGCGCCCCGATCCCTTTACGGGTCGCCCTGGTTTCCACCCAGGGGTCGATATTGCGGCCCTGGTCGGGACACCGGTGCGGGCCATGGCGGCCGGTATCGTGATTTTCGCCGGACTCGATGGCGGCTTTGGCCGGCTTATCAAGGTGTTTGATGGCCACAGCGAGGTCACCATGTACGCTCATCTGAGCGCCCGTTACGTGCATGTCGGAGAGATTATCCATAAAGGCCAATTGCTCGGTCGGGTCGGCGACACGGGCTATTCGACGGGCCCGCACCTCCATTTTGAAGTCCTTTTGCACGGCGCCCCCATTAATCCTATCGGTTTCCTCCATATAGCTGATCGTCATTAGCGCTCAAGTGTTCAAGTAAGGCGCCTTTTCAGCCATAATGCGGCTTTCCTCGGGTCGCCAAGAAGGCTATGGTCGCAAACGTCTTAAGCAAGTTCTTCGGGAGCCGCAATGATCGTGTCGTGCGGCGTATGCGCCAGCAGGTTAGCCGCACAAACGAGCAGATCG
>JAJYPQ010000159.1 GCA_021795255.1 Pseudomonadota bacterium | reverse complement strand
GATGGCCTGCCCCCGTGTGACGACGACTTGGCCCTGCCCGGAGCATGCGCGAAGGCGACGAGGGGGAAGGCGCAAGCTAGCACGACTCCAAGGAGTGTACGGTTCGTAAGCAAGGGGATAAGCGATGGCGGCAGCATAATGGTTTTCCTTGTCAGCCCCCCTGAGACACACATCGCCGAAATGGCTTGGCCCGACCCTCAGTGGGGGGTGTTTTCGAAGTAAGGATGACCTTGCAACACTTTAATGGACACCTGGTTTACAGGAATAGTTTTTATACCATCCTCTCGAACTCGGTCGGCGACATATAACCGATGGTGGAATGTCTCCGTTGACGGTTATAGAATATTTCGATATAGTTGAATATGTCTAGACGCGCCTCCTCACGGGTAGTATAGTACGTGTGGTAAATGAGCTCCTGCTTTAAGCTACCGAAGAAGCTCTCTGAGCAAGCATTGTCCCAGCAATTCCCTTTACGGCTCATGCTGGCAATTAAGCCATGGTCTTTCAGGATCTGGCGCGAGACGTCCGCACAGTATTGACTACCCCGATCGGTGTGATACAACGTTCCCCGTGGGGGTTTGCGGTCGTGGACGGCCATGAGGATCGCGGTATGGGCGAGGTCTTGGGTCATACGCTCACTCATGGCCCAACCGACCACCCGCCGGGAATAAAGGTCGATCACGACCGCAAGATAGAGCCAGCCTTCGCGGGTGGCTATGTAGGTGATGTCACCAGACCAGGCCACATTGGGCTTATTGACCGTAAACCCCCGGTCCAAGATATTCTCTGCCACGGGGTGCGTGTGACGACTATCGGTGGTGGCCTTGAAGCGTCGGCGCACACGGGCTCGTAGGCCCTGCAGGCGCATCAGACGGGCGATGCGCCGCCGACTGATCGTGATGTCACAGGCCTTCAGGGCCGCTTGAATACGCGGCGTCCCATAAGTCTTACGGCTCTCGTGATGGGCGACGCTCACGGCATGGGCCAGTGTGCGATCCTCCTTAGTGTGGGCGCTCTCGGGACGGCCTTGCCAGGCAGTGAAGCCGGCCGGTGAAACCTCCAAACAGCGGCACATCAAACGTATGGGAAAGCGGGCTACATTATTCGCAATGGCCTGGTATCTCATTTCGGTTCCCTGCGAAAGAACGCTCCCGCTTCGAGCAAAAAATCCCGCTCCAGCTTCAGCCGTTGGCACTCGCGCCTGAGCTTGACAAGCTCCGCCTGGGCGCCCTTCATGGCGTCTACTGTCACGCCTGACCCCTGGGCCTTGCGATGGTCGGCCATCCACCCGTGTAGTGTTTTATCGGAAATCCCGAGCTCACGGGCGATCTGAGTCGCGGGCTTGCCGCCGGTCTCGACCAGGCGCACAGCCTCTCTCTTGAATTCGGGCGTATAGACACGTTTGTGTTCTGTCATAGTCACTCGGCTTTTACTTGTCATCACACTCTCCATTTTATCTCAATCTTCTGGATTGGAGGTGTCTGAAAAAGTGTAGCAGGGTCAGGACAGCCGGAGAAGGATAACGAGAACCCCGAGCCATTGGCATCCCCCCAAAGGCACCACGGCCCGTCAAAGTTACGTCCCAACAATCGTTGGGCACGAGAACCGGGCGTGCGAGGCTAAGGAAGACGCGGAGACGCGCCCATGCCAGACGGGAACGGAGGCTTTGGAAGGGCGGCGAGGCATGACCACGGATCCCGAGGCATCGGAATCCCGCCCCGCAAAGCGGAGTGGTTCACACCCATTGTTGCGCTTCATGTCAAGCCGGACAAAATGGCTGACGGAATAAGGAGAAATTTTCACTGCTTAGGCCCCTCTCGGCCAATCGCTGCTGATTGGTCATTGTGCGATGCGCACGGGCCGCAGCGATGCGCCGCGCACGCGCGTTTCCAAGTTCTTCTGGTTATCCACGATGCCAGGTCGCCGGCGTTATGTAGCTCAAGGTCGCATGTAAGCGCTCTTTATTGTAGTGATGCATGGGTTTGGTGATGGCCAACTTGGCATGCGCCCTGCAGGTGGGCGGTGCCGCCCAGGCATCATGTGTTTCCTTGCACACAGTACCGTTGAGTCGCTCGGCAATACCGATGGACTGCGGGTGCCGCGGCCGGCTCTTGACATCGGCCGCCTACAAGGACATCGACACGCCGTCCCGTTATTGCGGGTAAACCCCTTGTACGCCGGAAAATCGCACGGGTCGCCCGCAGGACGGTTGCGGGCCTCTCTTCGCTTCGCTGTGAGATCATGGGCCAGTGTGTGCGTGCCAAGATCGAGGGCGACCTGGATGTCCCGCAGCGCTCTGAGAGTTGGCACACACGTGAAAAGTACCCTTATGTGAGTTGTGGAGAAAATGAACCCGGGCATGTCCGGGTAGGTGCAACTCATGAGGACGGCACTTCGTCAAACCTCGGTGCTCCACCCACGCATGGAGAGCAGTGAATATGGCTGCGCACGGACGGGCAATAACAAGACGTGAGAGGGGGGCCGCGCAGATTGCGGCGCACGCTCTATTACACGCGGGTCGCCCCCGTCGCCAATGAGGGGGCGACCGGAACGCACAAACCGCATTTAGGGCAAGCCGCCCCGCCGGTTGGATACCCATATAGTCTCCCACGATGCACACTGTGAGACTCGCAACCGTCAGCCGTGATCGATCGGTATTGGATTTCCCAGCGCCCGCAACCGTGCATTGCGTCGATCAGCATGCCGTCATGTCGGCACGCAGCCGCAAGGACTTGCTGTTGCGTGACCGCCGAGACGCCCGATTCCGCGATCACGGATGGCATGTGGAGGTCTGCCGGGCCGCATGGTGAAACGGTGATAGCTCGTTACGCGTCCTGGTTCACCAAAGTCGCGTATTATGGGTGTGCCTGCATCCAACGCGATGAGCTATGGGGTCTTAACATCGACCAAGGACCCCGACAAAACGCTCATGCATCTTTGTAGCGGATATCATGGGCGCCGCAAACCATTGAAGGGGCGGTACGCGGCCGTGTTTCGTCACAAGTCTATAGAGGCTGCCTCGTTGATGCAGAGGGCGTGAGCATGGTCCGTAGGCGATCAGGAGTCAGTGATTATTACCGCGGGCTTCAGGGCGCAAGGTGATATGACGTCGCTATTGCTCGGCATCCTTATCGGCATTTGCATTTCTGCGCCTGTTGGGCCTGTGGGAGTACTGACTATTCAGCGGACTCTGGCACAAGGACGAGTAGCCGGCTTTGTCAGTGGCGCCGGGGCGGCAACGGCCGATACGTTTTATGGTGGCTTGGCGACGCTCGGGTTAAGCGCGGTATCGGGATTCCTGGCTCATGATCAGATGTGGATATACCTAGGCGCGGGCATCGTGTGTTTTTGGATTGGGCTGCGGGCGATTTACTTTCATCCCATGAAACACGTTCCTGTCCCCCAATACAGCGGTCGCGGTCTTTTCTGGGACTACACTTCTTCCATTGCGCTCGCGCTCGTCAATCCTTTAACAATTCTTTTTTTCATCGTGGCCTTCACAGTATTGCATATTGATCATACAGGTGCGGAAGAGTGGATTTTCACGGTCGTGGGTATTTTTACCGGATGTCTGTTTGCGTGGGCGAGCCTTGCGCTGATAACGACGCATTTCCACGCCGTATTGAACCCAAAACTTATCAGGCGGATCAATAGAATTTCAGCAAGCATTATTCTCGTCCTGGGCCTGATCGCCACGGTGACCGCCGTTCATATCGTTATTGTGCGGGCGAGCTAATACGGTGTTCGTGGATTTGCGCCCACGACGCTCGGATCTTGAGTGGCTTGCGTCCCTTGGGCCGTTTCTATAAGTTTCCAGAGGCGCGCCAGGGGCGATGAGGACCTGGCGCCGGCCGCACGAATCCGCGGTGGCACTACGAATGTCGCTGCGATCCATCGTCAGTGTCAGATGTTATGGTGTTGTAAAGAGCGAAGGGCGATCAGTGACTCGGGCCCCGATATTTTAGGCTGGGACGGGTTCAATACAGTGTAAGATCGCGTTTCGGGCGTTAGTGGCCAATGTCAGCGCAGAGGCCCCTAAGGAGCGTTCTGGCGCGAGGAAATGGACTTCGACTCTCAGGTCGCCACGCGCGCGTAGAAGTCGCCACAAATGGTGGATCAGTGTCTCTTCGCCAATAAAGGAGGCGGCTGGGCGAGGGCGATTGGCAGAGTCGGAGTAGCGTAGCGCTACCGGCTGAACCGTGACGTCGGCCTCGATGGCCACGGCAAAAAGACGCGAATGAAACATCTGGACCGTCTGTCCATCGCTTGTGGTCCCCTCCGGAAACAGAATGATCGATTCTTGCTGACGGAGGGTTGCGACCATTTGGGCATCGACGATTGGAGACGCACTGCGATCACCACGCTTAATGTAGATGGTGCCTCCTTGCCCCGCGAACCAGCCGATCAGGGGCCAGGAGCGAATCTCCGATTTCGCCACGAAATGCCCAGGTATGACAGCACCGACCGCGGCGAAATCCACCCACGACATATGATTGGCGACGATGAGGATGGGCGCGGCCGGCGGCATTCCGTAGATCTGCAGCTCGAGGCCCAAGATGCACAGAAGGCGGTGGTGCCACCAACGAACGACCCGCTGGCCACGCGGCGTGTGCATAAGAGTGCCGGCCGGGAACACTAAGGCAATACCGCAGCCCAGCAATATATGCCCGATTATCCCTAATAGTCGAGTCACCGCGCCCCCGGGAATCTTCATGCGATGGGCGGCGTTATGGCGCAGCGCCCGAAACGTGATCGACCCACATAGTGCAAAACGAGGTGCCGTTGGTCATAATGCGGCCCGTCACCTTCGTTAATAACGGGGGTCGTCCCAATGCGGCGTATGGTCCTCTGGCCTAAACCATTCCTGATCATTTTCCGTCCTGTATGTTTTTGGGCTTCACGTTTGATTCCTTCCCTTGGGCCCTCGTGACCGCGCGTAGTGCTCCGGCCAGATGGGGGGTGATCCTTTGATGAGGCTCGCGCCATTGCCTAAGCTCACGTCTTTCCCATAATCTTTCGTTTTCGCCCGGTCACGAAAAGATATACCCCATTGAGAGTAGGCGCGCGCCGGAGCAGGCCCTTGCGTTTGGCAACGATCCCTCAAAAAAACCTCTCAGTCCGTGGAGTCTTCATCTTTTAAGACCGCACCCCAATAGGGTAGCGTATTGTCCAAAAGCGTACCTCCGACATTCATGAGGATAGCCGCATGCGAGGTCCCGGGCGGCGACCCACTCCCGTCGGCGCAGAAACGACCACAGCGGCGTGGCCGTTACAGACTCAATCGACCACCCGCTTACGAAGCGGGTGGTCGAGATTGCCATGTCGGCCGACCTATCAGTACAAGGCACGACTCGGAACCCTTGCGACTGCCATGTCGACGGTCAGCAACGCGGTCAATGGCGTGATTGCGTGCTCGTCTTCGCCTTCTCAGTCGATCAGCTTGGGACAATCGTCAGCGCGGTATTTATGGGCCTGCCGCAGACGCGGGCCGCCCAAGGGACGATGCTCTGGCCGATGTTCTCGTGCTACAAAGGATGCGGAACCTAGGGAACAGTTAACTGGTCTCAGCGTCTGTCATGGCAGTTTTGCGCAGAATAAGACGATATTCATAATCGTATCACCGCGTAAAATACGACGCGAACGACGCGCGATCATGGAGCACCGTGTTTAACAGGGACTAAGTCATTTCAATGGGATTTTCATGGACAGGAGTATGAACGATGGCGATAGCGATGGAGACAACACCCAGTGCAGGAATCGCGATATTTAACACCCACGTCGAGGCCGAGGATGCCATAAAATTGTTGGATCGTTCCGGGGTCGACATCAAAAAATTATCCATTATTGGTAAGGGATACCATAGCGAAGAGCAGCCTCTGGGTTTTTATACGGTGGGCGATCGCATGAAGGTTTGGGGGGGTATGGGCGCGTTTTGGGGTGGTTTATGGGGTTTGTTATTTGGTTCCGCATTCTTCTTTATTCCGGGTATCGGCCCGCTGCTGGCAGCCGGTCCTATCATAGCCATGATTGTGGGTGCGGGAGAAGGGGCTGTGGTCGTGGGTGGCCTATCCGCGCTGGGGGCGGGGCTCTATACCCTGGGTTTTACGAAACATCATATCATTAAGTACGAAACGGAATTGAAGGCCAATAAATACCTTTTGATTGTGCATGGAAATGCCGACGAAAGGGCGCAGGCCGAGGCGATTCTGACCGCCGGCAAAAGCGAACGGGCAGCCGTCGAGGCGTAAACGGGTGACGCAGTGTGTGGGCAGGGGAGAAGACATCGGTACGCAAGTACAGTGTGATTCGGGTACGCACGGTGCCGTGATGGGCCATGGCGGTAGCGTGGCATGGTCTCGGAGCGCGCGCGATGGCCATGGCGCGGTGGGTCGGCGGCATGACAACCATCTGGCGGGGCGTTGCTGATGGCGGCGGGGTTCACGGTGACGAACGGTAGGAAAGCACGAGCATCGCGTCCTCGTGTACGTACAAGAGAGCACCGGAAGTGCCACCCGACCTCGCCATGGTCGATAAGCGCCATGGGCCAGGTCACCTTAGCCACTGGCCCCTTCGATAGCTATCGCAAACGCACCCGCCAGGAGAGGTATCCTCGCGGATTAGGGAGAAAGTGGCGCCCTGGCGGGATCTCTGTGCGGTGATCAAGCCCTACTATCCCAAGGGCGAGAACGGCAGGCCTCCGGGAGGCCGTGAGCGCATGCTCCGAATTCCCTTCCTCCCGTTCAATCTCCCCGATCCCGCCGCGGAAGAAGGATTGTACGATTCCCAGGCCCTGCGTGCCTTCGTCGGTATCGATCTGGGACACGAACCCGTGCCGGACGAGACCACCATCCTGACGTTTCGCCATTTCCTTGAGAAACCCCACCTGGGCTAAAAGCACCCGAAGGTCCACCGCCATCGGGAGTCCTAGGGGGTAAACGTCACCAAGGGCACGATCGTCGATGCCACCCTCATCAGGACCCCTTCGTCCACGAAGAATCGGGACAAGTATAGAGGCCCCGACAGGCACCAGACGCGCAAGGCTAACCCGTGGTACTTCGAGATGAGAGCTCACATCGGCGTCGATAGCAAGACCAAGGTCATCCATGCCATGATCGCGACCGCCCCCGAATGTCCCGGCCGCCACGGTCCTGCCCGCGCTACTCCACGGGGAAGAGGCTCGAGTGTGGGGCGACCAGGTCTAGCAAGGTCAGGGCGAGGTGATCCGTGCGCAAGCCCTCCAAGGCCCGTGACCCCACGAATCGCCATTATCGTTACAAGGAAGGAGGTCGTGAATGAGACGGAGCGGACTCGTAACCGTATCAAATCTCAGATCCGCAGCCGCGTCGAGCGTGTTTTGGGGTCATTAAAGGCGTGTTCGGCTTCGTGAAGGTCTACTACTGGGGCCGCGGGAAGAATGCCCACCGGTTGCTCGTCAGCTGCGCACTCGCCAACCTGTACGTCGTCCGCCGACCGCTCTTGCTACCTTTGAGGGTATAGTCCGTCCGGAATTCGAGCCCCAGACCACAAGAGACCTCCAGAACGACAAAACAGGCTCAATCGGGACGAAAGAGGGTTCATTCCTACCTTTCCACTTCGGCAGGACCCCGTCTCTGGGTCTTGCACTCGTCGAAACGAGAAGTTAGATCCGGCATTTCTTAAATAAGTTGAATGTTTTTGTCATCCCATGGTCCCACAAGACAGCGGGTGCATGGGGACGAACGATGAGAAAAGGGCCGCAGCTTGCGCGATGGGTGTTGACGGTGCCAGAGAGCAATCAGTTGATCGAATGGACGCGATGGCATAAGACCTCACAGGCACTGCGCTCGCGGATCATTTTCACCTGTGCACAGGGTGCGAGCAACCGCCAGGCGGCGGCGCACTGCCGGGTCACGCCGCAGCCGGTGGGTAAATGGCGCAGTCGCTTTGTCGGGCGTCGGCTCGATGGCGAACTCGGTGAGCCGCGTCCCGGAGTACCACGCAAGCACGATGACGCGGCAATCGAGCCGTTGATTGCCGCTACGCTCACTGAGGAGCGCCCACGTGCCGCCACCCGTGGGCACGCGCCTG
>JAJYPQ010000158.1 GCA_021795255.1 Pseudomonadota bacterium | reverse complement strand
CGCGGCCCAGGCCCGACCTGAGGTCCCGGTGATCTGTTTTACGGGTGACGGCGGGCTTTTGATGAACATCCAGGAACTCGCCACGGCCGCCGAGGCGGACGTCAACGTGAAGGTGATCGTCCTCGACAATCAGTCGCTTGGGCTTGTCGCCCAGCAGCAGGCGTTGTTCTATGCATCGCCCGGGTTTGGTTCGCGCTTCGAGCAGGCCGCCGATTACGTGACCGTCGCCCGTGGGTTTGGGATACCGGCCTTTGATACTGGCGACGCGGGCGCGGGCCGGGATTTCTGGTCGGACATATTGACGACCCCAGGACCGTGCCTTGTGCGCGTGCCGGTGGATGCGCGCGAGCAGGCCTTGCCGATCGTGCCCCCCGGCGCCGCCCACTGGCAGGCCATCGGAGGCTAGCTTGCAGGTGCCGCCGGCCTTGCGCGGTCGGCCGAGCGCGCCCAGGCGGTATCGGGCATAATGGGCGCCTTGCGTTTCCCGGGAGGTGTCATGCCACTGTCTGCTTTATCCGCTGTCGAATTTGCCTGCCGCATGCCCAAGGCTGAATTGCATGTGCATATCGAAGGGACGCTCGAGCCCGAGCTCGCGTTTGCGCTCGCGCGCCGCAACCGACTCGTCTTGCCGTTTGCCAACGAGGAGGCGCTGCATGCCGCCAAGGCGTTTACCGATCTTCAGTCGTTTCTCGACCTCTACTACGCCTGCGCGGACGTGTTGCGTACCAGCCGTGATTTCGCCGACCTCATGCTGGCCTATCTTGGGCGGGCGCACGCCGATGGCGTCGTCCACGCCGAGATCTTTTTCGATCCCCAGACCCATACGGCGCGCGGTATCCCGCTTGCCGAGGTCATGGCGGGCCTCAATGCCGCTCGCGCCGAGGGCGCGCGGCGTTTCGGGATCACAAGCCGCCTCATTTTGTGCTTTCTCAGGCACTTGAGCGAGGAGGAGGCGTTTGCGACGCTTGCCGCTGCCGAGCCGTTTCTAGATGACATCGATGGTTTTGGTCTCGACTCCGCGGAACGCGATCATCCGCCTGCGCAATTCGCGCGCGTGTTCGCGCGCGTGCGATCCCTGGGTAAGCGGGTCGTGGCCCATGCCGGCGAAGAAGGTCCGGCGTCGTATATCACCGAGGCCCTCGATGTCCTGGGGGCGGTGCGCATAGATCACGGCGTGCGCGCCGTGGAAGACCCGGCGTTGGTCCGGCGGCTCGCCGCCGATGGCGTCGCGCTCACGGTTTGCCCCTTATCGAACGTGCGTCTGCGGGTCTTTCCCACCATGAAGCACCATACCTTGCCGGCGCTGATGGCGGCCGGTGTGCGGGTGACGATCAATAGCGATGATCCCGCCTACTTCGGGGGCTACATGAACGACAACATCCGCGCCGTGCACGCGGCCTTCGGGTTCGACCGCGCGACCTGGGCCGGGCTTGCGCGCAATAGCCTCGAGGCAAGTTGGGCCGGGGCGGATGACAAGGCCCGCTGGATTGCGGCGCTAAACGACCTCGCGGCGGCCCCTGATCCGGGATCGTGATCAGTGGGCCGGATCCGTATCCGGGACTCCTTCGCCAAACACGCGGCTTGCCAACACATCCTCGGCCTCTATGGTCATGAGGTCGCGTTTTGTAAGTGACCGGTGTTTGCCGGCGAACAGCCGATTGGCCTGCCGTAGGCGCGCGCGGTCGAGGGCGTTGCGGATGGAGCGCGCGTTGGCGAAGTGCCCAAGCTTCATGCGTAGCGGAATGTAATCGGCAAACGCCTTTTCGCCCGCCGGGCTAAAGCCATAGTTTTGCTCGGCGAGCATGAGCTTTGCTATCGCCATGAGCTCAAGAGCGGAGTAATCCGGGAAATCGACGTGATGGGCGATGCGCGAACGCATGCCGGGGTTGCTCGCGAAGAACCGTTCCATCTTGTCCTTATAGCCCGCCAGGATTACCACGAGATCGTCACGGTTATTTTCCATGATCTGCAGCAGGATCTCTATCGACTCCTGCCCGTAGTCGCGTTCGTTCTCGGGCTTGTAGAGATAGTAGGCCTCGTCGACGAACAGTACCCCGCCCATGGCCTTCTTAATGACTTCCTTGGTCTTGGGGGCGGTGTGGCCTATGTATTGGCCGACGAGATCGTCGCGCGTGACGGCGATCAGATGACCCTCGCGCACATAACCTAGGCGGTGCAGAATCTCGGCCATGCGCAAGGCCACCGTGGTCTTGCCGGTCCCGGGATTGCCGGTAAAGGACATATGGAGCGTCGGAGCCCCGGCGGTCAGCGCGTAGCGTCGGCGCAGGCGATCGACAAGCAAAAGGGCCGCGATCTCGCGGATACGCGTCTTGACCGGCCGCAAACCGATAAGTTCGCGATCGAGCGTGTCAAGGACCTCCTTTACATGCGAATCGTTGAACTCCGCCTCGAGATCGACCCGGGTATCGTCGCTTAGGTCCTTGGGTCCTGCCGCCTGCGATTCTTCGCCCATACTCATCGCGTTTTCTCCCACGGTACGGATTTCGCTTGCGATGTGGCAAACCGTTGCCACGGAAAAGACGGCGGCTTGTGGCCGCCGTCAGGTTTCGGTTTCAATACCGCTCGGACTCCGGACTGTCCGTGGCGTAGCTATGGATCGTGTACCGCACTTGGCGCCCATCGACCTCCTGGCGCACGAGCCCAAAGCCCGGTTCTTTCTTTGGGCGGTTTACGATATAGGACATGCGCGGCGTCTCCCATCCTTGCGATGAGTCGAACGCCGTGACGCGCACGTAGTGATTGGGGAAGGTCTTACGGCAATTGTTGATCTCCATCAGGATGCCCGCGGGGTCTTTCAGATCGAACATTGGCATGCCGAACATGTCCCAATAGGTGTTGCGTGGGTGTGGGTCGTCGGTGTATTCGACGCCGATCGCCCAGCCTTGTTTCAACGCATACTTGATCTGCGCTGTGATCTGCGCGTCCGTCAGGTCGGGAAGAAACGAGAACTGCCCTTGAGTCAGGCGATTGCCCGGGTTTGTCATCATGAGTGTAGTCTCCTTGATCGATCGCCTAGGTGCTGGCCGTCACGGTCGGCACGAAGTCCGCGGTGTCGGTCGATTCATAGTTGAAGGTGATGTCCTTCCAGGTCTCGAGGGCGGCTTTCAAGGGCGTGCAGGTCTTGGCCGCGGCTTCGAGGATCTGCGGGCCCTCCTTTAAATAGTCGCGGCCCTCGTTGCGCGCTAAAATCATGGCCTCGAGCGCCACGCGATTGGCGGTAGCGCCGGCCTGAATGCCCATCGGATGCCCGATCGTGCCGCCACCGAACTGCAGGATCACGTCTTCGCCCAGGTAATGGATGAGCTGGTGCATCTGGCCTGCGTGGATGCCGCCGGAGGCGACCGGCATGACGCGGTTCAATGACGCCCAGTCCTGATCAAAGAAAAGGCCGTTTTCCAAGCTCTGCGGCGTGTGCAGATCGCGCAGCGTGTCATAGAAGCCCTTGATCATAAGCGGGTCGCCCTCGAGCTTACCCACCACCGTGCCGGCGTGGATGTGATCGACGCCGGCCATGCGCATCCACTTGCAGATCACCCGGAAGTTCATGCCGTGGTTCTTCTGCCGGGAGTAGGTCGAGTTGCCGGCCCGGTGCAGGTGCAGAATCATGTCGTTTTTGCGCGCCCACTTGGCCATCGACTGGATGGCGGTATAGCCGATCACAAGGTCGATCATGACGATTATTGAGCCAAGCGACTTGGCGAACTCGGCACGCTCGTACATCTCCTCCATGGTGCCCGCGGTGACATTCAAATAGTGACCCTTCACTTCGCCGGTCGCGGCCGACGCCCGGTTCACGGCCTCCATGCAATAAAGGAAACGGTCGCGCCAGTGCATGAACGGCTGCGAGTTGATGTTCTCGTCGTCTTTTACGAAGTCGAGGCCACCCTTCAAGGCCTCATAGACCACGCGACCATAGTTGCGGCCGGAAAGACCAAGTTTAGGCTTGGTGGTGGCCCCGAGCAGCGGACGGCCGAACTTGTCCAGGCGTTCGCGTTCGACGACGATGCCGGTGGCCGGTCCCTGGAAGGTCTTGAGATAGGCGACCGGGATGCGCATGTCTTCAAGCCGCAGGGCCTTGACCGCCTTGAATCCAAACACGTTGCCGATGATCGAGGCCGTGAGGTTTGCAATTGAGCCGGGTTCGAAAAGATCGATGTCATAGGCGATGTAGGCAAAATACTGCGCCTCCACTTTGGTGCCTTCTCCGGTATGGGGAACGGGGTCTATGCGAAACGCCTTGGCGCGGTAAAGTTCACAGGCGGTCAAGCGGTCGGTCCAGACCACGGTCCAGGTGGCTGTCGAGGATTCGCCGGCGACCGCGGCGGCGGCCTCATCGGCGTCCACGCCCGGTTGCGGGGTAATGCGAAACAGGGTGATGATATCCGTGTCCTTCGGCTTATAGTCGGGTTGCCAGTAGCCCATTTTCTTATAGGGTATGACGCCTGACTTGTAACGCTCCTTACCCTTGATCTCTTGTGTGGCCATATCGTCTCCCAGGATGACCATGATCATCGTCTGATGGATGGCATGAAATGTCCTGATCGTTCGAAGTCCTGCCATTGGAGTCTTCGCGCGCTTATCCTGTCATTTGAAATGAGATAAAGGATAGTCAATGTTTTCTATCGAAACGATAGATGATAGTCTATAGGACATAAGGTCCGTGCCGGAGAAAAACACAAGATATTCCAAGGGCTTTTCGCATCCGAGGGAACGAATATGCGCCATAGCACCTTTCGCCAACTGGAAGTCTTTGACGCTATTATGCGTTTG
The DNA here is from genome assembly GCA_021795255.1 of Pseudomonadota bacterium. The sequence continues at coordinate 3,302 of JAJYPQ010000158.1, read as the reverse complement.
GGAAGTTTTCGCAAGGCAGCCGAGGATTTGTTTTTGACACAACCCACCGTGTCCATGCAAATGAAAAAGCTTACGCAGACGGTAGGCTACCCCTTGTTCGAACAGGCAGGAAAGCGGGTGTTTCCGACTGAGGTCGGGCGCGAGCTTCATAAGACGACGCGCGAGATATTCGATGATCTGGCGCGTTTCGACATGGCGCTTGCAGATCTCAAGGGAGTAAGGCGCGGCGCCTTGAGTATCGCGGTCGTCACCACCGCCAAGTATTTCGCGCCAGGTATTCTGGGCCGGTTCTGCGAACGTTATCCGACCATAGAGGCATCTCTTAAGGTCTGCAATCGCGCCCATATCATCGAGCGGCTTATCGCCAATAAAGACGATTTTTATATCTTGGGTCAGCCGCCCGAGGAAATCGAGGTGGATGCCGAAGCCTTCCTGGCCAATTCGCTCGTGGCAGTGGCGTCGAACGATCATCCGCTCGCAGACCAAAAACAAATACCGTTGAGACGTTTTGCCGAGGAGCCATTTCTGTTGCGGGAGCCAGGCTCGGGAACCCGCGCTGCCACTGAGCGCTTGTTTGCCGAGCACGGGCTCAAGGTGCGTGTGCGCATGGATCTTGAGAGCAACGAGGCCATAAAGCAGGCCATCATGGCGCATTTCGGGGTGTCCATATTATCGCGTCATACGATCATGATGGAGATCGCCTCGGGCCACCTGAAAGTGCTTGATGTCGAGCATCTGCCGATCGCCCGATCCTGGTATGTCGTTAACCGCAAGGGCAAATCGCCGTCGCTTGTCGCCAGTGCATTTCGTGATTATCTGCGCGAATACGCAGCCGAGTCCAATCGTCTGGGCCCGTAAATGAGAGGACGGTCGCGGCGGGTGTGGCGCGTTGGCCGACCTGTTGCAGAAAACTACATCTTCCGGTCCTGGTTCGGATTAATCTTTACTAGCATAATGGCGGTCACGGGATATGTGGTTAATTGTTTATGAAAGGAGCCTGAAATGATGTCGAAATCGCGATTGATGTTTGCGCTGCTCGGTCTGCTTGCCACGGGAACGGCATTTGCCATGCCTTCCATGAAGCCCATGGGCTCGCCACCCCCGGGGTGCCATGCCGGGATGCACCAGAGGGCCTTCCGTCATTTTATGGTTCCCATGGTCCTGCCGTTGGCGGAGATGCGGTCTTACAGTCTGCATCTTAGTGACCGACAGGTGAGCGTGCTGGCTGTGTGGCATAACCGCCATATGCGTGTCGCGGTGCCGCTCATGAAGCGCCTGCGTAATGACAAAAGGGCGCTCCGTAAGGCTTTACTGCAAGGCGCAGCGCAGGGGACCGTGCATGATATCCTAAACCGTCTGGATCATGATCATGCGCGCTTGTTGGATCTTGAGGTCGCCCAAGTGCGTATCGTGCGCAAGACATTGTCGGCTGATCAGTGGCACAAGCTTATCGATATGTATCGTCACATGCCACCGATGCGCTTCATGATGATGCACCACTGATCTTTGGCCGGCGCATCGGGAGGGGCTCGATGCTGGAGACCTGCCAAACGCGGGCGCGCGTATGCAAAAGAATCCTTATGAGGCATCCCCGTCCTGGCCTTTGACGGGCGCCAGAGGATCTTAGGCTACGAAGGGCCGAGCCCCGCAGGGCATCCAGGGGATTAAAAGCCTTCGGCGCGCCTATGTCTGGCGGGGGAAAGGATTCGTAGCGCTCAAACCAACCCGGTGTATGGGACCAGGGCTCGTATTGCCGCAATAAGAGCCGTTTGGTCAACGGGATGAGAGAGGTGCCGGTCGATGGCCGACAGGATTCCGGCGGTCTTTTTGGGGCATGGCAATCCCATGCAGGCTTTGGCAAGTAACGATTACACCCGGGCCTGGCGGCGGTTGGGTGAAAAGATGCCAAGGCCCAGGGCGATTTTGGCGATCTCGGCGCACTGGTATGGGTCTAAAACGGCAGTGACCGCCGTAGCGACCCCGAGGACCCTTCATGATTTTGGCGGATTTCCGCAGGAGCTCTACCAGGTGCAGTATCCGGCACCGGGTGATCCTGTGCTTGCCCACGAGATCCAACGACTCCTGGCGCCACTTGCGGTAAGCCTCGATGAGAGCTGGGGGCTCGATCATGGCACATGGTCGGTCCTGCGCCATGTCTATCCAAATGCCGATGTTCCGGTCGTACAGCTTAGTATCGATGCGACGAAGGCCGCCGACTACCACTTTGGGATCGGCCGCGCGCTCGCGCCTTTGCGGGACGAGGGTGTGCTGATCCTTGGAAGCGGCAATCTCATACATAATCTCCGTATGTATGCCTGGGATAAGCCATCGCAGGAACCTTACGACTGGGCGGCGCGCTTTGACAATAAAGTCCAGGAGTTGATGCGCGCCGGTGACAATGCGCCGCTCATCCAGTATGAAACGCTCGGACCCGATGCGGCCCTGGCGATCCCCACGCCGGACCACTATCTGCCGCTGCTCTACGTTCTCGGCACGCGACAACCAGGCGACCTCGTTCGCTTCCCGGTCTCCGGTATCGAGGGAGGATCGCTTTCCATGCTTGCGGTAGAGCTCGGCACGGTTAGCGGACATCAGAAGCCGGTTTTGGGTGATTTCCGCAAACCTGCAGGCGGCGCGCGGACTCATTAACAGAAACCAACGGAAAATTACGCGCGATATAGAATAAAGTAGACTTGCAGGGATATTGTCTACGCGTATACTTTGAAATAGTCGCTGTTGCGTGCGGGAGACGCATTTTAAGGTATTTACAAGGAGGTGCGCTCTCAGTACGGCAATCTTAGAATCGACCAAGGAGGTATGGTATGGGTCTGCGCGAAGTGACACCGGCGGTGCGCGATCTTGTTGCCACGACGCAGGCGATGATGCAGGCAGGTAAGGGAATACTTGCTATGGATGAGAGCAACCCGACCAGCAGCCGGCGGTTTGCCAAACTCGGGATCCCCCAAACTGTGGACGCGCGGCGTGCTTGGCGGGAGCTGATCCTGACAACGCCAGGACTCGGAGACTATATCAGCAGCGCGATTTTGTACGACGAGACCATACGGCAGGCGACGGCGGATGGAACCCCATTTCTGACGGTGTTGGCAAAAGCGGGCATTGTCCCTGGAATCAAGGTGGACGCGGGCGCCAAGGAGCTTGCCGCCCATCCGGGAGAAAAGGTTACCGAAGGGCTCGACCGGCTGCGGGAGCGTCTGGTTGAATACCGGCAGATGGGCGCGAGGTTTGCCAAATGGCGCGCCGTGATCACGATAGGCAAAGAAATCCCGAGTCGCGCGTGTCTC
>JAJYPQ010000157.1 GCA_021795255.1 Pseudomonadota bacterium | reverse complement strand
TATCATAGCCCCTTACCCCACATAATCGGGCGGCAGTCGCGAGCCCTGGCCCTTGTGGGCACGCGCCACCCGCAGTCGGGCGATCGCCTCGGCAAGCTCGCTCTCGGCGCGCGCATAATCGACCTTCTCCAGGCGATCTCGAAGCGCCTGCTCGGCGTCTTCGACGGCCTGTAAGGCCAGGGCCTCATCGATATCGGCGGCGCGCTCGCTGTTGTCCGCCAAGACCGTCACCCGATCCGGCTGGACCTCGACAAAGCCCCCGCTCACATAAAACGTCTGTTCAACGCCGGCTTCGTCGCGGACCCGCATGGCACCGGCCTTCAGCCTCCCAAGCAGCGGCGAATGGCCGGGCAGGAACCCGGCCTCGCCCTCGGCCAAAGGGGCCACCACAAACGCGGCTTTGCCTGCGAAAAGCGCGCGATCAGCGCTCACGATATTGAGCTGGAAGGTCTCCATTGTTTACAGCTGCCTCCCTTTGGCTAGGGCCTCGTCTATCGTACCGACCATATAGAAGGCCTGCTCCGGCAATTCGTCATACTCGCCATCGGCGATGCCGCGAAAACCGCGTATCGTTTCTTTGAGCGAGACATAGGTCCCGGGCATTCCCGTAAAGACCTCGGCGACGAAGAAGGGTTGCGACAGGAACCGCTGAATTTTGCGGGCCCGGGTCACGGTGAGCTTGTCCTCGGCGGAGAGTTCATCCATGCCTAGAATCGCGATGATGTCCTGGAGTTCCTTGTAACGCTGGAGGATGGCCTGCACCTTGCGCGCGGTCTCATAATGGTCGGCCCCGATGATCTGGGGGTCCAACTGGCGACTCGTCGAGTCGAGCGGGTCCACGGCCGGGTAGATGCCGAGCTCTGCGACCTGGCGCGACAACACGACGGTGGCGTCGAGATGGGCAAAGGTGGTGGCGGGCGACGGGTCGGTAAGGTCGTCGGCCGGAACGTATACCGCCTGGATCGAGGTGATCGATCCGGTTTTGGTCGAGGTAATGCGTTCTTGAAGGGTCCCCATCTCTTCGGCCAGAGTCGGTTGATAGCCGACCGCGGACGGCATGCGCCCGAGCAGCGCGGACACCTCGGTGCCCGCCAGGGTATAGCGATAGATGTTGTCTATGAACAACAACACATCCCGACCCTCATCCCGAAAATGCTCGGCCAGCGTAAGGCCGGTGAGCGCGACCCGCAGCCGGTTGCCGGGCGGTTCGTTCATCTGGCCATACACGAGCGCCACCTTGTCGAGCACTCCGCCCTCTTTCATTTCGTGATAGAAGTCGTTGCCTTCGCGCGTCCGCTCGCCGACCCCGGCAAAGACCGAGTAGCCGCTATGTTCTATGGCGATGTTACGAATGAGCTCCATCATATTGACGGTTTTTCCGACACCCGCGCCGCCGAAGAGCCCGACCTTTCCACCCTTCGCAAAGGGGCAAATCAAGTCGATCACCTTGATGCCTGTTTCCAGAAGCTCGGTGCTCGCCGCTAGGTCCTCGAAACGCGGGGGCGCCCTGTGGATGCCCCTTACCACCTCGGTCTGCACGGGGCCCTGTTCGTCGATCGGTCGCCCAAGGACGTCCATGATGCGGCCAAGCGTACCGGCACCGACCGGCACTTGGATGGCCTTTCCGGTGTTCGTGCACAAAAGACCGCGCCTAAGACCTTCCGTCGACCCCATGGCAATCGTGCGCACCACCCCGTCGCCCACTTGCTGCTGGACCTCGAGCACAAGGGCGCCGGTCGCGACTTGAAGCGCATCGTAAATCTTGGGCACGGCGTCGCGCTCGAATTCGACATCGACGACGGCGCCTATGACCTGAACAATCTTTCCGGTTGCCATCCTACCCCCTAAACGGCCGACGCGCCGCTCACGATCTCGGCCAGCTCTTGTGTGATCGCAGCTTGACGCGCCTTGTTGTAAGCCAATCTTAGATCCGTTATGAGTCGCCCAGCGTTGTCTGTGGCCGCGCGCATCGCCACCATACGTGCGGCCTGTTCGCTCGCCGCGTTCTCTATGAGCGCCCCGAATACGCGCGTCTCGACGTAACGGTCGAGGATCGCGGAAATAACGGAGCGGGCATCCGGCTCATATAAATAGTCCCAGCGTCCCGCCGGGACGCCGTCATCCAAAGCCGGCAAAGGCAAGAGCTCCTCGACCACCGCCTTCTGAGTCATGGTGTTTTCGAAGCGATTGTAGACAAGCGTCACGTGGTCGAGGCGATTCTCGCAATAGGCATCGGCAAGGACCTTGACGACGCCTAGGACGGCCTCGAGCTGCGGGCGATCGCCGACCGGGACCACCTGGGCCATCACGGGCGCGCGCAAGCGTCGGAAGTAGGCCGCCCCCTTCATCCCCAAAACCGCCACCTGGCCCTCAATTCCCGACTCCTGCCACGTCTTCAACACACCGACCGCGGCCCTCAAGACATTGGCATTGAGTGCGCCGGCAAGACCGCGATCCGAGGTCGCCACGAGCACTGCGGCGCGCGTCACGGGGCGCACGGACATGAGCGGGTGCTGGTATTCGGGATGGGCCTTACGCACGTGTCCCATTATGGCGACCAGACTCTCAAGGTAGGGGCGCGCGCTGCGCATCCGTTCTTGGGCCTTGCGCATTTTGGCCGCGGCCACCATCTGCATGGCGCGCGTAATCTTTTGCGTGCTTTGGACGCTTTTGATCTTACTGCGGATCTCCTTACCCTGGGCCATTAATATGCGCCTTTGGCCTTAAATGTCTCGATAAAGCGCGTGAGATGGGCGATTACGCCGTCGTTGTAGTCGCCGGTCTCGTTGATGCGCGCGAGCGCATCGGCGTGCTCGGCGTGGGCTTCGGCGCGCAGCGCGCTATCAAAAGAGCCGACCTTCTCGACCGGCAAATCGTCCAGGGCGCCGCTATTGGCGGCCAAAAGCGAGAGCGCCATGTCGGCAACCGACAAGGGGTTGTATTGTGTCTGCTTCATGAGTTCGGTAACCCGGCGCCCGCGATCGATCTGCTTGCGGGTCGCCGGATCGAGGTCCGAGGCGAACTGCGCGAAGGCCGCGAGCTCTCGGTATTGGGCCAACGCCAGCCGCACGCCGCCACCTAGGCGCTTCATGATCTTGGTTTGGGCGGCGCCGCCGACCCGGGACACCGAGAGGCCGGCGTTGATTGCGGGCCGAATACCGGCGTTAAAGAGATCGGTCTCGAGAAAGATCTGTCCATCGGTGATGGAAATGACGTTGGTCGGCACGAACGCCGAGACGTCCCCGGCCTGTGTTTCGATGATAGGCAGGGCCGTAAGCGACCCCGTACGCCCCTGCACGCCCGACTGCTTCTCGACATAGGCCTCGTTCACGCGCGCGGCGCGCTCGAGCAGACGCGAATGCAGATAAAACACGTCGCCCGGATAGGCCTCGCGGCCAGGGGGCCTGCGCAAGAGAAGCGAGATCTGACGGTAAGCCCAGGCCTGCTTGGTCAGATCGTCGTAGACGATAAGGGCGTCCTGGCCGCGATCACGAAAGTACTCGCCCATGGCGCAGCCCGTGTAGGGCGCCAGATATTGCATGGCGGCTGAATCCGCAGCGGTCGCGGCCACCACGATGGTATGCTCCATGGCGTCCATCTCGGTCAGGCGATGGACCACGGCGGCGACGCTCGACGCCTTCTGGCCGATAGCGACATAAATGCACGTAACCCCGGTGCCACGTTGCGCGAGGATCGCATCCAGCGCAAGCGCGGTCTTCCCGGTCTGGCGGTCGCCTATGATGAGCTCGCGCTGGCCGCGGCCTATGGGGACCATAGCATCGATAGCCTTAATCCCCGTCTGAAGTGCTTGCGTCACCGAACGGCGCGACAGCACGCCAGGGGCCACTTTTTCGACGGGCGAGGCGGCCTTGGCGTTGATGTCGCCGCCCCCGTCCAGGGGTCGGCCTAAGGCGTCAACCACCCGCCCCAACAACTCTGGGCCCACGGGGACTTCGAGGATGCGCCCGGTTCCGCGCACCGTGTCGCCCTCGGCCAGGTGCTCGTAGCTCCCGAGAATGACGGCACCCACGGCGTCGCGTTCGAGATTGAGCGCAAGACCGTAGGTATTGCCTGGGAACTCCAACATCTCGCCTTGCATGACGTCGGCCAGCCCGTAGATGCGGGCTATGCCGTCGCTCAGACTCACGATAGTCCCGGTCAGGATCGGCGCCGGGGGCGCTAGCTGTTCGATCCTCTGCTTTATGAGGTCCGAAATCTCGCTGGGTTTAAGGGCCATGGATGTTCCTCTAAAAGGGGCTTAAGGCCTGCGCCAACGCTTCGAGCCGGCCACGAGCCGACCCATCGAGCACCATATCGCCTTGCTGAACGATGACGCCGGCCATGAGTCTCACGTCGATTTCCAGAGTGAGCTCCACGTGACGCTCGGTGCGCCGCGCGAGCGCCGCGCGCAGATTGTCGACTTGTCGCTCCGATAGCGCAAACGCGCTTGTGACCGTAGCCCGCGCCACGTTTTCGGATGCGTCTTTCAATTCCGCGAACGCCGTAGCGATACTCGGAAGAAAACCCAAGCGCCCGTTTTCCAAAAGAAGCCGGACGAGACCGTTCACCGCCGAACACGGTGCATCAAACTTAAGCGCCAAGGCGAGCGCGTCCCGCGCGACGTGGGGATTGGCTGCCGCTAATGCCACGCTCGGATCCGATAGGGCCCGGGCGGCGGCCATCAAGCACTCGTGGACCGCGGCCTTATTCCCTGTGGATGCCGCCATAAGGGCTCGGGCATAGGGGCGCGCTACGGCTTCGCTTTCGTCATGCGTCACAGTCTTTCCATCACCTCTTGCAGCAGGCGCTCATGGAGGCGTTGATCGATCTCGCGCTCGACTATCCGTTCGGCGCCCACCAAGGCGAGCCGCGCAACGTCTCGACGCAGCTGTTCGCGTAGCCTGCTCGTCTCCGCCGCGGCTTCGGCGCGCATCAGCGCCAGCATTTGCTCGCCCTCTTGGTTAGCGCGTTCGCGCGCCTCCTCGATGATCTCCCGGGATCTGCGCTCGGCCCGCTCGAGAATCTCCGCAGCCCGTTCGCGCGCGAGGGCCAGAATCTCTTCCTGACGCTCGGCCACCTCGGCGAGCGCCCTTTGACCCGCCTCGGCCGCCGCGAGACCATCGGCTATGCGCTTTTGGCGCCGAGCCATGATGGCGGTCAGGGGCCCCCACAAATAGCGGTTGATGAAGACGATGAGCACCGCGAAGGTGACCATCTGCACGATGAGGGTCGCGGATATAGGCATCGGTTGCTGGCTTCCCGAGGACGCTTAGTGGGCGAGCTGTTTGATAGCCGCGACCGCCGCGCCCTCAAACGGATTCACGAAAGTGAAGTACATGGCAAACGCCGCCGCAATAAACGGGAACGACTCCATGAGCCCGGCTGTGATAAACATCTGCACACGCAACGTAGGCAACATCTCCGGCTGACGCGCTATCCCTTCTATATACTTGGAGCATATGAGTCCCCAGCCCAAGGCCGAGCCGATCGCGCCGCCCGCGAAGATGATGCCAACAGCCACGGCCGTATACGAATACACCATTCCTATTACCGAGACCAGCTGCGGATCCACCATAAACAACTCCTCGAAGTCAAAATGAAAAATGGGAACTCAGTGCGCATCGCCCTCTTCGGCTGCCGCCATCGCCACATACATCACCGTCAGGATCATGAAAATAAAGGCCTGAAGGGTAATGACCAGTAAATGGAACACCGACCAGACGGTCCCGGGCATCCACGCTATCCACCAGGGCAAGAGCGCGATAAGCAAAAACACGAGCTCGCCCGCGAACATATTGCCGAACAACCGCAGGCCCAGACTCAGAGGTTTGGCAATCTCCTCGACTGCGGTCATGAGAATATTGACGGGAAAGAGGTACGGCCCGAACGGGTGGACCAGGAAGGTCTTCAAGTAACCCCAAAGACCTTTGCTCCTGATGTGGTAATAGAGCGTAAGAAGAAACACGCTGAGCGCGAGCCCGAGCGTCGTGTAGGGATCGGCCGTGGGCGTAGACCGGAAGTGCCGTACGCCAAAGGCGCGGGCGATTGTGGGCAAAAGGTCGACCGGCAAAAGATCCATGGCGTTCATAAGAAACACCCACAAAAATACCGTAAACGCGAGCGGGCCGATCAAGGGATCGCTAGCCGGGAAAATGCCCTTGACCTGGTCGTCGACAAACTCCAGCAGGGCTTCAAGGACGTTCTGGGCGCCATGCGGCACCCGCTCCTCGAGACGCCGGCCCAAGACCCAGCCTGCCAAGACAAGGCCCGCCCCCAAGACCCAGCCGACTAGCAAGGTATCTAAATGAAGCGACCAGAACCCGTGACCTACAGTCAGATTCTTGAGGTGGTCCTCCATAAAGGTGACGGCTTTGGTGCTCATAATCTTGACGAGATTCCCGGAACCATGAAGGCCATCTGACCTAAAGCGAAGGCCGCTAGAAAAGGGAGCGGTGCTAAACCAAAGACCCCCAGACCCAGGCCCAGCAGGGCGAGCGCCAGAACAAAACGCCCCGCCGCCCCGCCGTAAAGCCACAGTTGGGCTTGCGCGGGGCTCCGGCGGACGTCGGCACGACCTATGGTGAGAGCCAGGGCGAGGGTCCCTAGCATGGCCACCGCGCCGCCTGCGAGGGCCGAGCAAAACGACTGAAGCCCCCCGCGGTGCGCCCCCCCGAAAACGACGACAAGCCCAACGGCTAGGCTCAAGCCGGCCTGCCACCGGAGTACGCGTCGCACCCCCTTGGGCAATATCTCGGCAGCGTAGGTCATTAGTGTCCCCATTCGGGGGCGTTTAAACGGCCGCGCAGTATAGGGGTCTCTTATGTCAGGGTCAACGCCACCAGTCTAGCCCAGGGGCACGGTTTTGTGGATAGGTCCCGAGGCGGCTCATCGCGGCGGGCCTAAGCGCGGGCGGGCCAAGGCCGCGGCGCGCTGACGCTCCGAGGGCGTAAGACGGGCTGCGAGGCGTTTGGCGAGCACCGCGGCCCGCGGCACATGCGGCGCGGCCCGGTCGTACCAGACGAGGGCGTGGATCAGATGGTGGGGACGGCCGACACCGTATTGATAAAGCTCCCCGAGCCGAAATTCGGCCTGGGCGTTCCCGTGCTCCGCTTGGCGACGCAGGGTCTTGAGGCCGGCATGAGCTTCACATGCGGCACCTCCTAGGACCAGAACGACAACGACTGCGATCCACGGCTTCATGACATATCCCCCCTCTAGGAAATCCGGCCGAGCAGTCCTTCGAGCTCGTCCATACTATGATAGTCGATCGTGATACGCCCGGCACCCGCGCGTTTGGCCTGGATGCGAACCCGAGCCCCCAGGGCCTCGCTCAGGCGCTGTTCCAAAGCCGCCACATCCGGGTCTACTGCCGCCGGCTTCGACTGCGGGGCGCGACCGTGCTGCTGAACGCGGCGTTCGGTCTCGCGCACCGTCAGCCCGCCGGCCACGATGGCTCGTGCTAGCGCCAATTGCGCGGCGCGCGGCAGGGCGAGCAAGGCGCGGGCGTGCCCCATCTCGAGCTGCCCCTTCTCGAGCAGCTCGCGCACCTCACCCTCAAGAGCCAGGAGCCGCAAAAGATTCGTCACCGCAGTCCGCGACCGGCCGATATGGGTGGCGATCTCCTGGTGGGTCAGGTGGAACTCATCCTGTAGGCGTTTGAGGCCGGCGGCCTCTTCGATCGGACTCAAGCCTTCGCGCTGGATGTTCTCTATCAAGGCCACCGCCATGGCCGCCTGATCGGGGATATCGCGCACGATAACCGGAACCTCGCTTAAACCGGCGATCTGCGCCGCCCGCCAACGGCGTTCGCCGGCGATGATCTCAAAGCCTCCTTTGAGCGGACGCACGAGAATCGGCTGCACCACTCCCTGGGCCCGTATGGATTCGGCCAGTTCGTTTAAGGCCTCGGGGGCCATGTGGGTGCGCGGCTGATACCGGCCCCGCTGCAATCGTTCTAGGGGCAGGATCCTAAAAGTTTCGGCGGCCGGTCCGGCCGGGGCTTGATCGCCGAAGAGCGCGTCGAGCCCGCGCCCGAGGCGCGGCTTTTTCTCTTTCATGAAGGGGTGTCTCCTCGGTGATGGGGCGGCGATTCCCGCGTCAAAATTTCACCA
>JAJYPQ010000156.1 GCA_021795255.1 Pseudomonadota bacterium | reverse complement strand
TCAATTACGAATACGCTATCGTGAACGACCATCAGGCGAGCGCGGCCACGGCCAACGCCTTGCGAAAGTTTCTCATGTGGGCTGTGAGCCTGCGGGGTGGCAATTCGCGTAGCTTCCTTCGCCAAGTACGCTTTATCGCCTTGCCAGCGCGCATCTCGGCTTTAAGTCGCAAACAGATAGCTAAGATCCGTTAAAAGCGTAATAATCTGCCAGGGCCTCTTGTCGGGGCCCTGGTTCTTTTTGGGATTTTCATGACGTTGCGACCTTTCCGAATTGCGCTGGTACTGATAACAAGCCTCATACCGCTTGCGCTGCTCGCGATTTTAGTGTTCCTGGGACGCTATTCTTGGCCTGCGATCACCTTCAACGGTTGGCATTTTCTATGGGGACATACGTGGAACCTCGGTAACCTGTATGCCGACCCTACCATGCAGCGCGGGCAATTGGCGCCGATCGGGGCCAATTACGGGATTCTCGTCTTTATCGTAGGGACCTTACTGACATCAGCCATCGCCCTGCTCATCGCGATACCCGTAAGCCTTGGGGTTGCAATTTTTCTTGCCGAAGGGCTCCGCAGCGACCTCAAGATCGTACTGTCCTTCGTCGTCGAGCTTTTGGCCGCCGTTCCGAGCGTCGTGTACGGGCTGTGGGGCTACGCGGTCTTGACTCCGCTTGTGGCACGCGTCATAGGGCCAGGCCTGCGCTCGACTTTGGGCTTCTTGCCGTTTTTCTCCGGACCGATCGGGAGCGGATATGGGCTCTTGGCCGCGTCCATCGTTCTGGCACTCATGGTCGTGCCCATTATTGCCGCGACCGTCCGTGATGCCTTGTCCCAGGTACCGTCAGAAATGAAGGAGGCGGCGTACGCGCTCGGGGCCACACATTTTGAGGTGGTGAGACGCGCCATGCTACCGACTGTGCGCAGCAATATCATTGGGGCGTGTATTCTGGGTCTTGGACGCGCCCTGGGGGAAACCATGGCAGTACTTATGGTGAGTGGAGGCGCTTTGAATTATTTTCCCGGCAACATCTATAGCCCCATTACCACCATGGCCTCCTTTATCGTGTCACAATTAGATAGCGCCTTGCAGGATCCCACTGGGATGGCGGTTCGTTCCTTAGCGGAGATCGCCCTCATTCTTTTCATTATCGCCGTCATCACAAATATCATTGCTCGTCTCTTGACCGGCACATCGCGCAATGTCTCGTCCGTTTAAACCGTCTCGCATCGTCCGCCGCAAGTGGCTTTCGGCGCTCGGTTGGCTGCTCTCCGCGGGCGCGTTTTTGTTGGTCGCGGCCCCGCTGCTCGATATTCTCTATACGGTTTTCCACAAGGGCATGTCGGCCCTGTCTTTGACCCTGTTTACCAAGGTGACCAACGGCATCTCAGGAGGCTTGCTCAATGCCATCACGGGGACGCTCGCCCTGGTTTCCGGGGCCTTGGTTTTTGCGGCTCCGGTCGGGATATTGGCAGGCATCTATCTCTCGGAATTCGGCGGCACCCGATTTGGGCAGACCGTGCGATTTCTCGACGACGTGCTGACAGGCGTCCCCTCGATTGTCCTTGGCTATTTTAGCTATGTAACCCTCGTGATCGGGATGGGCTGGCAATTTTCAGTATTGGCGGGCTCCATTACCCTCGCTATTATGGTCGTCCCTTATATTGCCCGCTTCACTGAGATTGCCTTCCTTCAGGTCCCCAATAGTCTCCGTGAGGCCGGTTACGCCCTGGGTTTACGGGAACTCACAGTGATTACGCGTATCGCGCTGCCTCTCGCCCTCCCCGGTATCCTCACGGGCGTGCTGTTCGCTATTGCGATATCGCTAGGCGAGACGGCTCCGCTCATCTATACCGCGGGCTGGTCGAACTTTCTGTGGAACGGGCGGCTCATACACGAACCCATCGGCTACCTGACTTATGTGGTTTGGAGTTTCATCAACCAACCCTTCCGTTCGGCCCACGCCTTGGCCTTTGCTGCTGCGTTCCTTGTGATTTTGATGGTCCTTGTCATCAACGTGGGCCTGACCATCCTGCTAAAGCGCGGTCGTCCCACCCGCCCCGGTCAGCGTTAGGCGTCCCTACGGAAACCACGGTAACGAGCCGCGCTTAAGCGGGGCTCGCCGCCACCAACAAAACGATACTGGCCCGCGGTGCGCGTTGTTTTGTATTCCGCGCGGGTTACCCATCGGCTCCGCATCGCGAGGCCTCCTACGGTCCCCAAGTCGAGGGAAGTGCGGCAATCCCCCATACGAGCCTAGTCGCCGTCGGTTCTTCTCATCCGGCTCCGCCGTGCGGGAACCAACGAGTGCCAGAAAATCCTCCAAACCCCAAGAAAATCCCGGGAAGCTCAAGACCTTACGGGGAAGAGACGTTACTACGGCGGGGCAGATTCGGCTTAAGGCTAGGCATACGCCCGCTGGCAAGACTGATGGGTACCGCTCGCCGGTTCACCGAATGTCGGTTTACCGAAATAATACCCTTGCCCCCAGTCCATGCCGAGGTCTACGGCAATCGTAGCCAACTCTTCGTCCTCGATTCCTTCGGCGACGGTAACTATGTTGAGATCCGCCGCGATCGCCCGGATACCCCTCAAGATCGAGCGCGCACGCTGGCTTGCTCGCGCTGTTTTGAGGAGTTCCATTTCGATCTTCAAAAACGATACCGGGAGCGACGTCAAATACAGGAATGACGAATAACCGCTTCCGAAATCGTCGATCGCAAGGCGCACCCCGAGATCAAGCAGCGGTTGCAGGCACTCGAGCGCACGCTTGGGATCGCGCAGCAGCTCGCGTTCCGTGATCTCCACTACCAAGGGGTTCAAGTCTCCCAGGAGTTCCCCCAGGACGCCGCAACTCGTAAACGAGAGGGCGATCTTCTCTAGCATCCGCCGCTCGTTCAAAAATGCCGCAGAGACGTTCATGAAGCGTAACCGGCGGTCGCCTTGCGCGCTCTGGATCCGGCACCGATCCAAGGCCTGCCTAATAAGACAGAAATCAATGCGGCTCGTCAAACGCAGATCGGTCGCGGCATTCATAAAAAGATCGGCGCCAAGAACCTGACCTTCAGGCAAAATGATGCGCGCCAAACCCTCTTCTGCGACCGGCCGTCCGGTTCGTAAATCAATGATGGGTTGATAGGCCGGCCGCATGCGCTCATCGCTGAGCGCCGACTCCACCTGTGCCCCCAAGCGGCAGAGGCCAACCTTGTTTTTGCGCGCAAGCTCCACCCTCCCTCTCCCGTGCTCCTTCGCGTCATGAAGCGCCGATGTGGCCTGACCGATCGCGTCGCGCAGGTCTTGGCAGGTGCCCGGATAAGAGGCGATGCCGGCGCTTAGGCTGATGACTACCGGGTGCCCGGTGTCGCTCGCCGCACGCTGTCCTCCGATCCCGTCCAAGGCCCCCTGCGCCAGTCCGAGGGCTTCGTCTAGCGTCGTATTGGGTAAGAACGCCAGGAATTCGTCGCTCCCAAACCGAGCCACGCGCGCGGTCTTTGGAAGCCACATGGGGAGGTTTTCGCTGACATGGAGCAAGACCTCATCGGCGAGCACTGTTCCATGGCGATCATTTATGATCTTAAATCCATCAATATCAAACAGCGCAAGGCTGTAGGTTAAATCGGGGTGTCCCGTGACGATGAGTTCTAGAAAGTGCAGGAATTCGGCGCGCGGAGCCCGGAGTGCATGTCCGGGAACCGACGAGCCCGATACCATCGTTTTAGCCCGCGGCCGCAAGCGATAGGCCGCGACAAGGGGTCCAATGACAAGAGCCGCGATGATGCCAGAGTAGAGCAGCAAGCCGGCGTTGGTCGATACGGGAATCATCGCGAAGCCTGAAACGAGGGTCCGTGCGATTTGCAGAAGGCCTGGGTATGCGCGCGCGACTATACTCCAGAACAAGTACAAGACCAGCATGACCAAAACCGTCCCGCCTCCGATCCACGAGTAGCGCCGGGCGAGCAATCGCCGATTCCCGCTTAGGCGGCAACCCTCAGGACTCGTCCCGGTCAACTCTTTAGTGTGGTCATAATCCATATGCACGCGTTAATCCCTCGCTTACCCTCCAAGTCTAGACGCCCCATCCTTATGATTTATTCGCTTACGGCCGGACTTCGATCGCAAACGCTCGTACCTATTGACCGCGAAAACGCTCCAGGGCCTCACTCAGCTGCTTTACGCCGAACACCTCAAGACCGACGTCCGTACCGCGCTTAGGAACATTAGCGGCCGGCACGATGGCGCGCTTAAACCCAAGCTTTGCGGCCTCCCTTAGCCGCTCTTGCCCACGCGGTACCGGCCGCATTTCGCCCGCCAACCCGACCTCCCCAAAGACCACGAGGTCGCGTCCCACGGCCTTATCGGTAAGACTAGAGACGCAGGCCAATAAAACGGCTAGATCGGCGGCCGTCTCCGTGACCTTGACTCCCCCTACCACGTTCACGAAGACATCTTGGCGATGGGTCCCTTGGCCCCCATGACGGTGAAGAAGTGCAAGCAACATGCCAAGACGCTGACCGTCCAGCCCCAAGGCTACTCGCCGCGGATTCGCGGAGGGGCTCTCATCGATCAGGGCCTGGACCTCAACCAGCAGTGGCCGTGTGCCCTCCTGGGTCACCAATATGACGCTACCCGGCGCATTCTCCGCGTCTTGGCGCAGAAATAAGGCGGAGGGGTTGCTAACCTCGCGCAGCCCACCTTCCGTCATGACAAAGACCCCGAGCTCGTTGACCGCGCCAAAGCGATTTTTTATGGCCCGAATGAGGCGATAACGGCTGCCGCTGTCCCCTTCAAAGTAAAGCACCGCATCGACCATATGTTCGAGCACGCGCGGTCCCGCAAGCTGCCCCTCTTTAGTGACATGGCCCACCAAAAACAGCGCGGTATTTGTGTCCTTGGCGAATCGCACTAGGGCGGCTGCGGCCTCGCGCACTTGGGTGACGCTCCCGGGCGCCTGCGACAACATGGGGACATAGATGGTTTGTATGGAATCGATGACCATGACCCGCGGCTGCTCCTGACGGGCTTGCGCTATGATCGTCTCCACGTTGGTCTCAGCAAGAAGCTTGAGATGCGGCGCGTTCAAGGCGAGCCGCTGGGCGCGCAGCGCCACCTGGGCCGCGGATTCTTCCCCTGTCACATAAAGCGCAGGCAATTCCTGACTCATCCGCGCCAGTGCTTGGATCAGGATTGTGGATTTTCCGATGCCGGGATCGCCGCCCAACAGAATGACCGATCCTGGGACAACCCCCCCTCCCAGCACCCGGTCGAGCTCATCTAAGCCCGAGGTCCATCGCTGCACGTCCTCGCAGGTCACTTGCGACAAGAGGACTGCCTGCTTTGCCGAAGTCGGGGTCAGCGCCGCCCCCACTTCGAAGATGGCATTCCAAGCGCCGCAGCCATCGCAACGTCCGGCCCACTGCGCGGACCGCGCTCCGCATTCCCGGCACTGGTAGCTGGCCCGGCCCTTCATGAGAGATCACGCCTCGGCAATCGCTGGGTGAGGCCGCACAAAAGGGTATAGGGAATCGTCCCGGCGGCCTCGGCGATTTCCTCGACCGGAAGACCCTGGCCCCACAGGATCACCTCATCCCCGACTTGTGCCTCTGGTATAGACCGCAGGTCAACGTTGAGCATGTCCATGGACACACGCCCGATCAGGGGTGCCCGTTGGCCCCGTACGAGGACCGAGACCGTCGACGAGAGCTCGCGAGGATACCCGTCTCCGTAGCCCAACCCGACGATACCAACCGGCATATCCTCAGGACAGAGATAGGTCCCCCCGTAGCCTATGGAATCGCCTCGGGCACGCCTGCGCACACTGATGAGCCGGCTGCGCAGGGTCATGACTGGCTTAAGCCCGAAGTCCGCGCCGATCTCGCCTGGTATCGGAGAGGCGCCATAGAGCATGAGGCCTGGGCGTACCCAATCCCCGTGTGTGGCCGGCCACTGGAGAATCGCGGCTGAGTTGGCGAGGCTGTAGAAAGCGGCCGTGGGCTTCAGGCCCGCAAACGCCGCGAGCTGCTGTCTGGTCGTGGGTGATGACGCCATTTCGGCCGAAGCCAGATGCGACAAAAGGCCTATATGCCGGATGTAGGGGATCGCCCGAAGGTCGGCCATGATCCTGGCCAATTCGTAGGCAGGGAAGCCGAGACGATGCATGCCGGTATCGACTTTGACCCAGACATCCAAGGCCCTCGGGGCCTGAAACCGCTGGAGTGCGGCGATTTGGTGGGACTCGTGAATAACAGGGGTCAAGCGCTCGCTCACTATCAGAGGGATTTCCGCGGGCTCAAAGAATCCCTCAAGCAAGCAGATGTCATTGCTAATGCCCGCGGCGCGCAATTCGAGTCCCTCCTCCAAACTCGCTACACCAAAGCCATCGGCATCCGGGAGGTTTTTGGCGACCCACACCAAGCCGTGACCGTAGCCGTTCGCCTTGATGATCGCCATGACTCGTGCCCGCGCGCGCGTGCGCACTTCGCGAAGATTGTGGCGCAAGGCATCGCCGTCAAGCGACGCGCAGGCTGGCCTCATGCATAGGGCCCGTCGTAGGCGCGCGCCTCGGCGTGGTTTTCGAAGCGAGTATATTCCCCGAGGTAGGTAAGGCGCGTTTTCCCGATCGGCCCATTGCGCTGCTTGCCAATGATAATCTCGGCCGTTCCCTTATCCTCGCTCTCCTCGTTATAGACCTCGTCCCGGTAGATAAAGAAGATCACATCGGCGTCTTGCTCAATGGCCCCTGATTCGCGCAGGTCGGACATGACCGGGCGCTTGTTCGGCCGTTGTTCCAAGGAGCGATTCAGCTGGGACAAGGCAATGAGAGGAACATGAAGTTCCTTCGCTAAGCCTTTGAGGGCACGAGTAATTCCAGAAATCTCCGTCGCCCTGTTCTCGGTATTCTCCGAGGCTTGCATCAACTGCAGGTAGTCAACTACGATGAGTCCCAGCCCGTGTTCGCGCATGAGTCTACGGCTGCGAGCCCGCAGTTCCAGGGGCGTTAAAGCTGGGGTATCGTCGATATAGATCGCGGACTCGGCAAGCATGCCAACCGCCGAGGTGAGCCGTGGCCAGTCCTCATCCTCGAGTTTTCCGGTACGCAGGCGATGGGCGTTGATGCGCCCCAAGGACGACATGAGTCGCATGGCGAGTTGCTCGCCCGGCATCTCCAAACTGAAGATCGCCACCGGTAGCTTCAAGCCGACCGCCGCATTTTCGGCAATATTGAGTGCAAACGCCGTTTTGCCCATCGACGGCCGGCCGGCCACGATCACAAGATCTCCCGCCTGCAGCCCCGAGGTCATGTTGTCGAGGTCGGTAAACCCTGTCGCCACGCCGGTGATCGAGGAATTGGAGCGAAACAAGGCATCAATGCGATCGACAGCGGCCGTAAGCAGGGTTTTAAGGGGCCGGAATCCCCCTCGGCGGGTTCCGCTTTCAGTAATGGCAAAAACGCCCCGCTCGGCGTAATCGAGTAACTCCATGGCGCTGCGGCCTTCCGGCTGATAGGCCTTCTCGCCGATGTCGTTGACGACCTCGATGAGGCGACGGACGACCGAACGCTCGCGAACGATGTCCGCGTAAGCACCGATGTTAGCGGCACTGGGGGTGTTCTCGGCTAAGACCCCAAGGTAGGCGAGACCACCGATCGTTTCGAGCTGCGCGCCCCCTAAACGCTCGCTGACCGTGACGATATCGGCCGGCCGGCTCTCGGCGTTCAGGGCCGCTATGGCCGCGAAAATAAGCTGATGCTCACGCCGATAAAAGTCCTGCTCGGACAGCCGGTCTGCGATCCGATCCCAGGCCCGATTATCGAGAAGCAGGCCCCCCAAAACGGCCTGCTCCGCCTCCAAGGACTGAGGGGCCATACGCAACCGGCCCTCGAGCGCCCCGCGCCCGTTCGCATGGCTTGTGTCCCTATCGGCCATGGCCGCTCTCTATCATGGAGATAGCGGGCCCGACCCTTTAGCTTTCCGCAACAACGGATACCGTGATGCTAACCGTAACCTCGGGATGCAAACTGACCTGAACCTCGTGGTCGCCGATGGTCTTGATCGGCCCATTGGGAAGCTCGACCTCGGATTTTGCCAGTTCAAAGCCTGCAGCCACCATGGCTTCGGCAATAT
>JAJYPQ010000155.1 GCA_021795255.1 Pseudomonadota bacterium | reverse complement strand
TACCTTCCTTGACCATGCCATGTTGCCCTTCGTAGCAAACCACCTGCTCGCGAAAAGCCCTGTTGCCTATTGGAGCCCGGCGCACGTCTTTCTCGTGGCCGCTTTTCTGATCCTTTTGACCGTCGAAACGGATCGCCTGCCCATTCATTCAACGATTCCCTACGAAATATACATGATCGACGAGGCTCGAGTGCTCGAATATTCTGGGCCCTTGCTGGCCTTACTGAGATGGGCCGGCTGGATGAAGCAGTTCATCCTGTACACCATCTTCCTAAACGTATTTCTTTTTCCCTGGGGACTTGCGCACTCGGGTCACCTGGGGGCCGTACTCCTAGCCATCGGCTGGATCGTTGGGAAGTATGCAGCCCTTGGTCTTGTTATGGTCATAGTGGACACGATGCAGTCGCGCCTGCGCTTCTACCGATATCAGGAGCCTCTCGCCGCGTCCTTCCTTTTTGCCGTACTCGCGATCGTCGCGTACCAGGTGTAAGCGCGCATGTTTATCCTGCACATCAACCCGCTGGCCACCTCTCTCTTTAGCATGCTGGCCATCATTAGCCTCATTCTTTCCTTTGTTATGCTGGGCTCGCATTGGCTCAAGAATCACATCTATGCCTTTGCTCTCGAGTCCTGGACCATAGCCGGCCTGTCCGCCGCGGTGGGCTACTTTGGGCATTACCCCGAGCTTTACGTCATCGCCATCCTAACAGCGCTCTTCCGCGGTAGCCTGCTGCCCTATCTCATTTTGCGGCTCGCCGACAGGCTCCATCTGGAACGCGAGTTCACCGCTTTCCTGAAACCCTCGTCGAGCCTGGTCTTGGGCACGATCCTTGTGATCATCGCCTTTGTCGTGGGACGCAGAATCGGCCACAGCCTGCACACCGCCGACACCATCATTGTGCTCGCCCTCACCTGTATGCTGAGCCTCAAGTTGATCGGCTTTCTGATGATGATCCTACGATCGGAGGCGATTAGTCACATCCTCGGGCTACTCGTTATCGAAAACGGCATATTTCTCGGCTCGCAGATTCTCGTTCCGGGGATGCCCCTTTTACTTGAACTGGTGATTCTCTTCGATCTTCTCATCATCGTGCTCACGTTCGGGATGCTCATGCGCTACCTACAACTGCATGCGGGAACAACCAGTAGCCGCTACCTCCAAAAGTTGGTGGGCTGATGGGCGCCCTTATTCTCTGTCTGTGGCTTGTGCCGGTACTTGCGATCAGCCTTATCCTGCTTATTGGCCGACCCCGCTTCGCTGAGTACCTCAACCTCGCGGCCGCTAGCGCGACCTTGGTCGCGAGCCTCGCCCTCATCCTCACAGCGCCCCATCGCAAGATCGTTCTCGCTGACCACTTCCTGCTCCTGACGCCTCTTGGTCTCTGGATAGTCCTGTGCGTCGCCATCGTCTATGCGTTGGCCTCGTTGTACGCGATCGGCTACATGCGACTTCTTACCGACGAGGCCCGCCGTCTGCCGGGCTTCTATGCGCTCCTGTGCGGATTCGCTCTGACCATGTTCATTGCGCCGTTTATGAATAATCCCGGGATTTACTGGATCGCGATCGACCTCACGACCATCGTGAGCGCCTTCCTGGTCGGGTTTGAACGCGAGGCGGAGAGTGCGGAGGCGGCCTGGAAGTACATCATCATCGTCTCGGCCGGCCTTTCGCTGGCACTTCTTGGTATCGTATTTTTCTACTGGGCGGGAACGCTGCAGTCGGGTCCGGTATATAGTATGACCTGGGGCCACCTGCGATCGATTGCGGCCTTAAGCCCTAAGCCACTTCTGCTTCTTGCCTTCCTATTAACCCTTGTGGGCTTTGGGACCAAGGTCGGTCTCGCCCCCATGCACACCTGGCTTCCCGACGCTCACAGCGAGGGCCCGGCGCCCGTCTCCGCTATGCTCTCCGGCGCGCTCTTGAATACCGCCATGCTCGGGATCGTACGATTCCTGGGCATCCTCAAGGCCGGAGGTGCCGGCCTTGAGGGCCAGACCGCATTGGTGGTCCTGGGTGCACTCTCGCTTGTGATCGCGGGACTTTTTATTGTCCGGCAAACCGGTGCGAAGCGTCTCATGGCTTATTCCAGCGTCGAGCATATGGGTATCGTCGCTCTCGGCTTTGGTTTTGGTGGCATTCTCGGTATCGCCGGCGCCATGTACCACATGCTGAACCACGCCCTCAATAAGTCCCTGATGTTTTTTGGCGCCGGAAATATGATGCGCGCCTACCGCAGCAAGGACATGAGAATGATAAGGCGCGTTCTCAAATTTTACCCTGTGACCGGAATCATCTGGCTGCTCGGAGCGGTCGCTATCACCGGCGCCCCGCCCTTTGGCCTTTTCCAAAGCGAGATCGCCATTCTGCGCGCCGGGATGGCAAGCCCCAACATCTGGGCGGTAGCGGTCATGGTTTTGCTGTTGATCGTGATTTTTATCGGCTTCCTCCAACACTTTCGGCAAATGGTTTTCGGCGCGGGTCCGGTCAACGACCACCGGCCCGATATGCGTCTTAGTCCGTGGATGACGGTCCCTATGTGGCTTACCCTGATTCCTCTTACCGTCTTGGGTCTGTGGTGGCCACCGATTTTATGGCACTTCTTTGTTCAGGCGGCGCAGGTGACCCGATGAATGATTGTGAGGATCGTCGCCTCCCGGCTGCGGCGCTGTTCACCACGGCCCAGACACTGCTGGCCGAGGGCTACCGCTTTGAGATGGCCTATGCGCGCTTTCAGCAAAACGATCCCGAGATCCTCTATCTCGTGAATCGAGGCCGGGACCTGCCGTTTCTGCTCTTGCGCGTCTCTTCGGCCGCGGACCTGCCGTCGCTAGCCCCCATTGCCCCGTTGCTGGGCTGGTATGAAAGAGAGATGACGGAGCTCTCAGGTATCGGCGTTGCCGGCCATCCGGAACCCTACCCACTCCTCATACACGAGGGCTTCCGTCTCTCGGCACCGCCTCTTGCGCCGGGCAAGGACTGCCCGCGCTGGACCGGGGAAAGCCTCCCCCCGACCATGCCCGAGATCGAGGCCGACCAGGTCCAAGATCTCATATGGGGTCCGATCCGAGGGGACGTGCTTGAGACCGGGGAGTTTCATTTCTCGTATATAGGCGAGGCCATCATTCATTACCATGCGCGCTTGGCCTATAAGCATCGGGGACTAGAAAGGCGGTTCCAAGATCTGGCCCCCGAGCGCGGCGTGTACTTGGCCGAGCGAGTCTCAGGTGTCGGCAGCGTAAGCCACGGACTTGCCTACTGTCAGGCCGTGGAGGCAGCGCTTGGAATAGAAGTGCCGGAACGCGCCCGCCTTCTGCGGGTCTTGCTGGCCGAGCTCGAAAGGCTTTACAACCACTTCCATTATTTTGCGCTGCTAGCCAAAACCACGACCCTTAAGGTCGGCGCCGCCGAAGGCCTCCTGCTCGAAGAAGAGATCAAGCAAATCAACGGGCGTCTCACGGGCTCGCGCTTCTTACGCAATGTGCTCGCGATCGGGGGATTGCGGCGCGATCTTGATGTGACCGGACTCAGTAATGCCCTCACCAAGATAGGCCGGGACGGCATCAATTATCTTGAGCGTCTCAGTCGGACCGCAAGTTACCTCGATCGACTCATAGGCACAGGAATACTGTCTCGGGACGTGGCCTCTGATCAAGGGGCAACGGGCCCCGTTGCCCGCGCCTCCGGACTCGACCGTGATCTGCGCCGGGACCACCCTTATGCCGGCTATTCGCAACTCCGTTTTGAAGTCCCCGTACGTACCCTAGGGGATGCGCAGGCTCGGGCCGAGGTGCGCGCCGAGTCCCTGCGCGAGGCTCTCGCGCTGATCATTCAGACAGCCGCACTCATCGCACCGGGGCCGGTGCTCACAACGGCCGCGAAGAGTGTCTCGGGCGAAGGTCTGGGATGGGTAGAAACACCACGCGGGTCTCTCTACTACGCGGTGCACATCGAAGCGGGCCGGCTTGCGCGCGTCAAGATCAAGTCGCCGTCGTTTTCGAATTGGCGGGTGTTTCCGTTTACCGTACACGACAGCAACATGATGGATTACGCCATCAACGAAGCAAGCTTCGGGCTTACCATAGCCGGGGCGGATCGTTAAGGAGGCCGCAATGCCCTTATGGACATGGTTTGGACTGAAAGCGGGGCGAGCTGCGACCTCATGGCCCAATTCGGGCCCGGATGGCCAGGACGGGGTGCTAGGCCTTCCCCGCTTGGATCCCGCGCGCTGTGAGTCGTCGTGCCAAAACTGCGTGACGAGTTGTCCCACGAGCGCCCTTTCCTACAATGCCCTGACGGGAGTTGGCCTTGATTACGGTCGCTGTATCGCCTGCCAACTGTGTGTCGAGGCATGCCCCGCAGGGGCGCTCCAATCCACATGCGATTGGGCCTTTGCGACACGCGATCGTGAGGACCTCGTGTGGGGCGCTACCCAAGCGCTCGCGAAACGGGGTACAGAAAATCGGGCCAACCGTTCTTTGCGCAAAAGCCTACATATCCGCCACATCGATGCCGGATCATGCAATGGCTGCGAATCGGAGCTCTCCGCCCTCGATAGCCCCTTCTATAACCTTCACCGTCTCGGTATCTTTTTCACTCCCTCGCCACGCTTTGCCGATCTTTTGCTGGTCACGGGGCCCGTGACAAGCCCGATGCGCGACCCGCTCCTCGCCGCTTATGCGGCCATGCCTGAACCACGCTTAGTGATGGCGACTGGGACTTGTGCCGTATCGGGCGCGCCGGTCGACGGCGGTTATGCGGGGGGGCATGGGCTTGGGGGACTTGTCCCGGTTGATATCTGGCTTCCGGGCTGCCCGCCCAACCCCGCCGCCCTGATCCACGCCCTCCTCGTCCTACTCGACCGCATGCCTGCACGAGTGCATGGGGGCCGATATGGAACGTGATCTCCTTAGTCTCGCCGCGCTTTTGTGGATTGTCGCCGCCGTGCTCGGGATCAGCATCGCAAAACCGCTCCTTGGCCGCACGCTCTTGGCGCTCGGGATAGGCGCGGCCCTGATCGGCCTCTTAGCCGGCGTCGGGCACGCGTCGCCAAGGACCGATGTCCTTTTCCTCTCTGCCAATCTGGCCATCGGGTTCCACCTTAGCCCGGCCGCCATCTGGTTACTGGGCTGGGGGCTTATACCCGCCTTTATGGCGGTGGTCGGAGGGCCACCTGGCCGGCATCCCGCTACCTGGACGACCGGGGCGGCACTCTGTCTCTTGGGGGCCCTGGGTGTTGCCGGGCTTCAAGACGCCGTGTCCTTTTTGATCGCCTGGGAAGTCATGAGCCTTGGCGGGGCCGTCATGCTGTTGGCCGACCAACTAAGTCCTATCCTCCGAAACGGCCGGGCAGTGTTTTTTATGTTGGCCTTACTCGAAGTGGGGGCGGTCGCCATCTTGGCTGCAATCCTGATCGTCGGCTCCTCCCATCCCGAATTTTCGACCTGGCCCGGGGCCTTCGCAAACGCTTCGCCGGTCCTAATTTTTTTCGTAGGGCTTTTATTCCTCGTAGGTTTTGGCGCCAAACTGGGGATCCTCCCGTTCTACGAGTGGTACCCGGGCGCCTATGGCAGTGGTAGCGGAGCAAGTGGTGCCATCTTGTCCGGTGTCGTCTTGAACGTCGCGTGGCTTGCACTGGCGCGCGCCGTTTTACGGTGGGTACCACACTTCTCGGCCCTGACCGCCTTTGGCGAAGTGATAGTGATAAGCGGCACCCTCACGGCCATCCTGGCCATTCTCTATGCGTTCCAGCAGGAAGACTGGCGGCGGCTGCTTGCGTTCTCCTCGGCTGAAAATAGCGGACTTGCGGTCGTCGCCTTAGGGGCCGCGGTGTTGTTCCGGAGCGAACATCTCTCTCTGCTGGCGGGATTTGCGTTTACCGTGGGCCTTCTCCAACTGGGCGGTCACAGCCTCGCTAAGGGCGCCTTAATGCTGACCGCAGACCATGTCTACGAAGCTCGCGGTCACTACCAGATCGCCCAAAGTCGGCTGCTGGCCCTGAGCCCATGGACAATAGGAATCGGGGCGCTGTGCGCGGCCATGAGTCTTGTCGCATTGCCGCCGCAAGCGGGGTTTGTAAGTGAATGGTATCTCTTTCAGACCATCTTTCAGGATTTCCAGCTCCATGGCATCGGTGCGCGGCTCGCTCTGGCCTTTGGCGGCGCGGGTGTGGCGCTGACGGCGGCCATCGCTTTAGCGACCCTGACTAAGGTCTTTGGTGTCGGGTTGCTTGGTAAAAATGGAATCAGCGGGACGCCCACCCACGGCGTGCGAAGGATCGCCATCCTCGGTCTCGGTCTTGCGGTTCTGGGCTATGCCGTCGGCATGCCTTGGTGGCTTCAGGCGCTTGCCACCGGCAGTTCGGACGGCCTGCGAAGCGTCGCTTCGCTCATGGTTCGCGGCGTCATTCTTGTACCACTTACGCCGTCGTTTGCCTTTATCTCACCGACACTTCTTGTTTTCGTGGGGCCACTTTTGGCGCTTTTGCCTCTCGGTCTCCTGGCATGGGGCTTACGATCAGGACATAAGCGCACACCAGTCTGGGCCCACGGCCTGCGGACCTTACCCGCCGCAAGCGCCACCACAGCGCTCGCCTACTCAAACGCGCTTCGCCAGTTTTATGATTTCATCTACCGATCGCGCACCGTAACTGAGCGCCGGATAGAGAAGCGCCCGTATTTCATCAAGGCCTTGCGCTTTGAATACAGCCAAGCCCCCATTTTTGGTCCAACGCTTTTTGAGCCAGTGACGCGCTTTGTGCGCACCCTCGCCTTACGCATAAGCGTTCTGCAGATGGGTTCGATGAACGCCTATCTTGCCTATATCGGGGTCGCGTTGCTCATTATCCTGATGTCTGTTTTTTGGTAGCTTATCTTAAGAGGGGGACTCAAACACGATGTTGACGTGGGTATCTATTGCGGGTTTTGCGATACTGGGGGCGTGGGCGCGCTATGGACAAAGCATTTTGGTCCAGGAGGTTTTTGGCCGCGCGTTTCCTTGGGCGACGTTATCGATTAACGTTTTGGGCTCCTTTCTTATGGGATTCCTGTTTTTTGAGACACTAGATCGTATTAGTATGGCTCCGAGCCTACGCGCGGGAATTCTTGTCGGCGGCCTAGGAGCTTATACGACATTTTCGACGTTTGCCCTGGAGAACTTGGTGCTATTACAAGACGGTGAGACATTAAAAGCGGCATTATATGTTGGGGCGTCGAATATACTGGGTATTGGGGCCGCGATCGGCGGCGCTTGGATAGCTCGCAATATTTAAGGTGACATATGAAAGATATCTCGGTCGTTCGAATCTATATAAAGGAAGGCGATAAATATGAAGGGCATGGCCTCATGCACGAAATATTCGAGTTCTTGCACGACCAGCATAAAGTCCATGGCGTGACGGTATTCAGGGGTATCGCGGGGTTTGGCGCCAAGGGAACCGTGCACTCCGCAGATCTTTTGCGTGTCGCCGTGCACTTACCTCTCGTTCTCGAATTTTTTGATGAACCGGCGACCATCGACGCCATCCTGCCGCGGCTTTCGAAAATGGTGCCGCCCGGCCATATCATTCGCTGGCAAGCACAGTGTAACTGCGACTAACGGATCGTGACGCAGCCGCAGGAGCATGGGGGTTGCCCAAAACCCGCGTCCCGGCAGATTCCGTGGCGACGACGTTGGGCTTTATAGCATCTGTCGAGGGGGTGTAATGGCATCACCTCACGTTCGGTTCGGCGGTACGTCACAGCCGAGGACCTCAGCTCTTGTCCTGTGAGCGCTACGACTTCCGCGAGTGTCGCCTGCGGGGTTTGTCACAGTAAAACGGCACCATGGTCACGTCCGCACTTGGTCAGATACTCCTCGAAAAAAAGACCGATGAATTTTCCGATTCAGTACCTGTACTCGTCGGGAGAATCGGGATCTTCAGGCACCTTAGCCTTACGACGCGGACGATCAACGGCATCTGGTCCACAAACCCCGTGTAGCCGCGCTCGTCTGCGTGATCGCCCGTGGTGTTTTCCCTGCAGGCGTTACCGCCTGAGCAGCGCAGCGACTACATCCACCTGTCCGTGCTCGAAAGCCGGCGCAAAGTCGTCTAGTTCCGCTGCTCGCAATCCGACTCCTGGGCTGAG